>NZ_JAUBQW010000001.1:0-182203 GCF_036701485.1 Microcoleus sp. Pol11C3
TCTATCCTTGCTCTTCGCTGTGCTTATCTCAACGGTCAACTTTCAATTTGATGTATTTGCCAAAGTGAGATGCACCCCTGGTGGCGTTGTGAAAGCAACTAATTCCGTTGAAGAAATAAATGAAGTGCAATATGGAGGAGGGGAACATTAATAAACAGGATTTATGCACCCAACCAGAGGGGGAGGGGCAATTTTAGCTGTTAAATTAACCATTTCACAGATAACCTTACTTCAAAAACCGTCCTACAATCCTTGATTTTTTATTATTTTGCATAAGCTAGTAGGGTGGGTACTACCCACCCTATTGCTTTGTGCTTGTACCAGAGTTTTTCTGTTACTCCTATTCAAATTTAGAAGTGTCAAGAGTAATCTACTCTTTAATTGATGAGTTTCAATCCCGGTGTTGCACATTACTGGTGCGGTAGAGCGTTGTCGGGGTTGGGGGATGTGGCGGGTGCTGTGCAGAGTTATCGAAATGCTTTGAGTCGGCATTTGTTTTATCCTGCTCGTGGGGAGGTTAAGGAAGCTTTGGAAGGTTTGTAGATTGTTGTTTTAAAGGGTTTTTGCGGTTGAAACTTTGTTTGGCTGGTGCATCTATTTAATAAAAAGCGTCAAACTCGAAAAAATCACAAATTATCGTTGGAAACTGTCTCCTATACGTACAACTCTCAGATTAGAACTACGGAGATAGCCAACTATGTCAACTATTCAAGTGTATAAATACAATTCTGAGATCTTACTTGGAACAGGCCAAGGAAATATCAATACATCTGATAAAACTGCAACCATCACCCAATGGGAAAAGAGTGCTGGTCTAGAGGTTAAAAAGACATATAAACTGATATCCGATCGGAAGGTCTACCCCAAAGCAGAATGTACTGGCGTAGGACTGCCTACAACCTTCAAAAATGTAGAGTAATCCCCAGTAAGCGATCGCATCAAAATGGTGTTGTGGCTTTAGCATTAGGGGTTTTAGGCGTTTCCCTTAGAAGAACTTCGGATTAGATGTTCGTTGGCTTTACCGATGAAGAATTCTTCAGTTACAGCGGGGCAGCCACAAACCCCAAGCCATTCAGAATCATTGCTTTGACCACTTGCCCCGTACTTACGACTTGTTTTCAACTTCAAAAAATTCACAAATTGTTCTCTGAATCGTCTCAAGAGTGTAGTGATCAAGGAAAAGGAAATAAAAAGATGGTTGCTCAATCAATACCACAGGTTGAAATTGTACAAAAAGGTTTAGAAGCAAGTGACAAAGCGCTAGAACTATATAACAAGGTCATTGACCAGGTGATACCATGGAAGACATTTGAAGACACAATAAAAGAGTTGACAAAATTTGAAAAAGAGTACTCGGAAAAAGCTGCGATTCTAGTAGGGGAAATAAAGACCTTACTTATGAATAGCAACGACGATTACCTAAAAGCAGTGCAGTCGGTATACGAGTGGTGTGGACTGGCTTCCCAACTGCTCAAGGCTTACTTGCAATTGTTCGACAATTACAATACGAAAACGGCGGAAGGTCAGAAAGTCATCCTGTTAAAAGTGCTAGAAGAGGGTATAACAAAGATGACGCTAGCGCAGGATTCCCTCAGCAAAAGTTCTAAGAGCTTCAACGATGCTTCGGGAAAACTCGCTACACTGAACAACCAACTGGGCGAAGACTTCAATAAAGGAAGCAGTTACTACGAGAGCCAGGTTGACAATCTCCGCAAGCAGGCATACGGGGGAGCTGCGGCTGGAGCAGTGTTGGGGCCCTTCGGACTAATCATCAGCTATGCCATCGCCGCAGGTGTCTTAGAAGGAAAACTGATTCCCGAGCTGCAACATAAGCTTGAAGAGGTGAAAAGGTCTTTTGAGAGAATGAAATCCCTAGTAGAAACAGCAGATAAAGACATTACAACTACGAAAGGACTGCTGAAAGATGAGATACAAAAAATAGGTGATATTAAAGTTACGACGCAGACGACAATGACATACGTTGACCTTGATGATGTGCTAATAAACGCCTTGAAAAAATCAGCCTGGAAGTTGATCCAGCAGTGCGACGAATATATGAAACGCCACCAGTCGTGACAGGTTAAGAAAAGAGGACGAATGTCAATAAGTATCCCTCTTCTGTCACTCTCTGGGAAGGCGATCTCATGTGACAGTTGCGTAAGCCCTGAATAGCTTGTAGCTGGAGTAGCGATCGCCCTTCATCTCAACCAAAAAGCGATCGCCTTCCCCAAAAAGAAAAGCGATCGTTTTCCATTAGATGAAAGAAAAATTCTTCAACAATGGTTTGTCCCAGGAAAAGCGATCGCGATCGCCCTTCATCTCAACCAAAAAGCGATCGCCTTCCCCAAAAAGAAAAGCGATCGTTTTCCATGAGATGAAAGAAAAATTCTTCAACAATGGTTTGTGCCAGGAAAAGCGATCGCGCTTCATCCAAAACAACCAAACCATCCTCTGCGAACGCTATATTTTTGACCAATAAACAAAGATGAACACAGCTAATAAACATCTGCGTTCATCTGTGAACATCTGCGGTAAAAAAACTACTCCTCATCCGCATCGTGGGCAAATCGACGGAACAAGTAATCTAGCGCATAGTTCCGCAAATTATAATATTCCGGATCTTCCATGATTTGCGATCGATCGCGCGGACGTGGAAAAGGAATCTGCATCACTTCCCCCATATTCGCCGCTGGGCCATTAGTCATCATCACCAACTTATCTGCCAAAAACAAAGCTTCATTAATATCGTGAGTGATCATCAACACCGTACAGCGATGATCCGTCCATATTTTCAGCAATTCTTCCTGCAATTCTTCCTTCGTAATTGCATCCAAAGCGCCGAAAGGTTCATCCAATATTAACACTTTTGGACGGATTGCTAAAGCGCGGGCGATCGAAACCCGTTGTTTCATCCCGCCGGAAATTTGGGTAGGTTTTTTATCCGCTGCTTCTGTTAGTCCCACCATTGCCAAATGTTCTTTCGCGATCGCTCTTTTTTCCGGTTCTCATTTGTTAGGATGAATCGAATCTTACCAATTAAACATTTTCAAACACCATCAACCAAGGCAGCAAAACATATAGCATTTCTTAAAAATATGAGGTGCACGAGATTCCCTGAATATCGGGACTTTCAAGCCTTATTACATACCTCATCTATCTGAGAAATGCTATAGCATTTAGAGTCGGCAATGCCCACCCTATACTTGGACTAATGTGAACCTGGCAATGTTCAACACTAACCTTGCTGCCGTAAACACTCTCAGAAAGTTCTGAGGAACAACCAATGGGATCTGAGCGAATTCCGTCTATTCGTAGAAGAAACACTCAAACAATGGCTTGTGCTAGGAGTAGCGATCGCGATCGTACTTACCAGCATAACTACGAGATAGCCGAGAATCCGATCGCCCTTTAACATCACTCGTTTAATTATTTCGATCGCATTTTCGGAAAATTCCCCAACAGTTAAGCGAAAAAATCCCTCACAACTCGCCCGTTTTTCCCCCCGCAGCCTCATCCACAACAGAATTTTGACAAGAATCCAGGGCGATCGGTAAAATTACAGGTACGATGGCTACGCCCCGGCTTGCGCCTACGAACTATTGTCAGCAGCATTAAATCCTTCAGTAATTAGTCGTTTGCCAACAGTCACATAATTGTTGACAATATTGCACAATAGATAAAATTGTAAATATATAGCACCTGTCTTTTTTTACCGCTTATGAATAGCAGATTCCTCGATCGCCTCCACCACCCCTCACGCCCCGTCATCGTCTTCGACGGCGCAATGGGAACCAACCTGCAAGTCCAAAACCTCACCGCAGAAGACTTTGGCGGCAAAGAATACGAAGGTTGCAACGAATATCTCGTCCACACAAAACCCGAAGCCGTCGCCAACGTGCACCGGGGATTCCTCGAAGCCGGGGCCGATGTCATCGAAACAGACACCTTCGGCGCTGCTTCCATCGTGCTCGCCGAATACGATTTGGCAGACAAAGCATATTATCTCAACAAAACAGCAGCCGAACTCGCCAAGGGTATCGCCGCCGAATTTGACACGCCAGAAAAACCTCGATTTGTCGCAGGATCGATCGGGCCAGGCACCAAATTGCCAACATTAGGACACATTGATTTTGACACACTCACCGCTGCTTTTGCCGAACAAGCAGAAGGACTTTATGACGGCGGCGTTGACTTATTTATTGTCGAAACTTGTCAAGATGTGCTGCAAATTAAATCAGCATTAAATGCCATTGAAGAAGTATTTAAGAAAAAAAGTGCGCGAATTCCGTTAATGGTATCAGTCACAATGGAAGCCACCGGCACAATGTTAGTCGGTTCCGACATCAGCGCCGCCCTAGCCATTTTGCAGCCCTACCCGATCGACATTTTAGGCCTGAACTGCGCCACCGGGCCCGATCGCATGGCCGAACACGTCAAATACCTTTCCGAACATTCGCCCTTCGTCGTTTCCTGCGTTCCCAACGCTGGTTTACCCGAAAACATCGGCGGGCACGCGCACTACAAACTCACGCCAATAGAATTAAAAATGGCCTTGATGCGCTTTGTCGAAGACTTAGGCGTGCAAGTCATCGGCGGCTGCTGCGGCACCCGCTACGATCACATCCGCGAACTATCAGAAATTGGCAAAACTCTTAAACCCAAAATCCGCGAAATTACTTGGGAACCATCCGCCGCCTCAATTTATAGCGCCCAACCCTACGAACAAGAGAATTCTTTCTTAATTGTCGGCGAAAGACTCAACGCCAGCGGTTCCAAAAAATGCCGCGATTTGCTAAACGCCGAAGACTGGGACGGTTTAGTAGCAATGGCCAGGGAACAAGTGCGAGAAGGCGCGCACATTCTCGATGTTAACGTTGATTATGTCGGCCGCGACGGCGTGCGCGACATGAAAGAATTAGTTTCCCGCGTGGTGACTAATGCAACTCTCCCTTTAATGCTGGATTCCACCGAATGGGAAAAGATGGAAGCCGGCTTAAAAGTTGCGGGCGGCAAATGTTTGCTGAATTCCACTAACTACGAAGACGGAGAACCGCGTTTTTATCAAGTTTTAGAGTTGGCGAAAAAATACGGCGCGGGCATAGTTATCGGTACAATTGACGAAGACGGTATGGCCAGAACTGCTGACCAAAAATTTGCGATCGCCCAGCGCGCATATAACGCCGCCGTCGCCTACGGAATTCCCGCCGAGGAAATCTTTTTTGACACCCTAGCTTTGCCAATTTCTACCGGGATAGAAGAAGACCGAAAAAACGGCAAAGCTACCATCGAATCCATCCGCCGCATCCGCCAAGAATTGCCAGGATGTCACGTCATCTTAGGAGTTTCTAACATTTCCTTCGGCTTGAATCCGGCGGCGCGGCAAGTTTTAAATTCCATGTTTTTGCACGAAGCAATGCAAGCGGGGATGGACTCGGCAATTGTCAGCCCTAATAAGATTTTGCCCCTCGCCAAAATCGACCCCCAACACCAAGAAATCTGCCGTAAACTCATTTACGACGAACGGGAGTTTGACGGCGATATTTGCATTTACGACCCCTTGGGCGACCTGACAACGGTGTTTGCGGGCAAAACTACCAAGCGCGATCGTACAGAAGACGCCAACCTCCCGGTAGAAGAACGCCTCAAGCAGCACATCATCGACGGCGAACGCATTGGACTAGATATCCAACTCGCCAAAGCCTTAGAAACCTATCCGCCCCTGCAAATTATCAATACCTTCTTGCTAGACGGCATGAAAGTAGTCGGAGAATTGTTCGGTTCGGGACAAATGCAACTGCCATTTGTATTGCAGTCAGCAGAAACAATGAAAGCGGCAGTTGCCTATTTAGAACCGCACATGGAAAAGTCCGAATCCGGGGACAACGCCAAAGGAACATTCATCATCGCTACTGTCAAAGGCGACGTTCACGACATCGGCAAAAACTTGGTTGATATTATCCTATCAAACAACGGCTACCGAGTGATTAACTTGGGTATTAAACAGCCAGTTGACAATATCATCGAAGCCTACGAAAAGCACAAAGCCGACTGTATTGCCATGAGTGGCTTGCTGGTAAAATCCACCGCATTCATGAAAGAAAATCTGGAAGTATTCAACCAGAAAGGAATCACGGTTCCGGTAATTTTGGGCGGCGCGGCTTTGACTCCCAAGTTTGTGCATGAAGACTGCCAAAATACTTACAAAGGTAAAGTTGTTTACGGCAAAGATGCGTTTTCCGACTTGCACTTTATGGACAAACTCATGCCAGCCAAATCTGCTGGTAAATGGGAAGACTTGCAAGGATTTTTAGATGAAACTGAAAATGGCAATGGGGGGGTTAAAAAAGTTAAAACTTCGCCAGAAACTTCTGTAGAAGATACCAAGAAAGCAGACACTCCTGTGGTGATAGATACCAGCCGATCCGAAGCAGTTGCTGCAGATATCGATCGCCCGAATCCTCCTTTTTGGGGAACGAAACTGTTGCAGGGAGAAGACATCCCCTTTGAGGAGATTTTCTGGCACTTAGATTTGCAAGCTTTAGTTGCCGGTCAGTGGCAGTTCCGCAAACCCAAAGACCAATCGCGGGAAGAATACGATGCTTTCTTAGCTGAAACAGTTTATCCCATCTTGGAAGAGTGGAAACACAAAATTATTACCGAAAAGTTACTGCACCCGCAAGCAATTTACGGGTATTTTCCCTGTCAAGCTGAAGGCAATTCTTTGTATTTGTACGATCCAGAAATCATGGCTGGCGGGCAAGATGTATCGACACCCGCTGCAACATTCACATTTCCCCGCCAAAAATCGGGGCGCAGGCTGTGCATTGCCGACTTCTTTGCGCCCAAAGAATCGGGTAAAATCGATGTATTTCCGATGCAAGTAGCGACGGTGGGAGAAGTTGCTACGGAGTACGCGCAAAAGCTCTTTGCTAACAATCAATATACCGATTATCTCTACTTCCACGGGTTGGCGGTACAGACAGCGGAAGCAATAGCAGAATGGACTCACGCGCGAATTCGGCGGGAATTGGGATTTGGTAGCGAAGAACCGGACAACATTCGCGATATGCTAGCCCAAAGATATCGCGGTTCGCGGTACAGTTTCGGCTATCCCGCTTGTCCGAACATGACGGATCAGTACAAGCAATTGGATTTGTTAAAGTGCGATCGTATCAACCTCTACATGGATGAAAGCGAACAACTTTATCCGGAACAATCAACAACCGCAATTATCACCTATCACCCAGCAGCCAAATACTTCACCGCTTAATTTCTAGGGTGCGCCCCGCGCACATTCCTCGGTGAATTATACTCGTTACCAGGCTCTTCCTGGTAACGCAGCTCCAGAGTCTCTGGTTCCACTTACAGCCGTAAAGCTTCTAGTATCGTTCCCAAAACTGTCCGGAGTATTGGCCCAGAAGGTAATGTCATTGCTGACAAGGCGTAACGTCTAAATCTGACACTTGCGTTTAACCAAAGCGTCCACTAATGTACTCTTCGGCTTCTTTGGTTTGGGGAGAATGGAAAATTTGTTCAGTGGAACCAAACTCCACCAATTTGCCGCGTCGTTTGCCTTGATCGTCGGTTTCTGTATTGAAAAATGCCGTCCAATCCGCGATTCTTGACGCTTGTTGCATATTGTGAGTCACCGTAATAATTGTGTATCGTTCCTTAAGTTCTAAGCACAGTTCTTCGACCTGTCGCGTAGAAATGGGGTCGAGAGCAGAGCAAGGTTCATCCATCAATAAAACATCGGGCTTCATAGCGATCGCGCGGGCAATACAAAGCCTTTGTTGTTGTCCCCCGGATAACGCCGTTCCTTTCTCTTGCAGTTTATCCTTAACCTCTTTCCAGATAGCTGCTTGTGTGAGGGAAGATTCCACTAATTCATCCAGATTTCCTTGATATCCGTTGGTTCGGGGGGCATAGGCAATATTTTCATAAATGCTCTTGGGAAACGGATTCGGTCTTTGAAACACCATTCCCACCTGTCGCCGCAATTTGACGGGATTCACTTGCGGATCGTAAATATTACGGTTGCGGTAAATGAGTTTCCCTTCCACCTTGGCACCAGGGATTAAATCATTCATGCGATTGAAGCAACGCAATAAGGTACTTTTGCCACAGCCTGAAGGGCCGATAAAGGCCACAATTTTTTGACGGGGAATTTTGATATAGACATCGACCAGGGCTAAAAAGCCATTGTAATAAACCTTTACGCCTTCTGCATCAAACGCACTATCGTCCGTGTTGAGTTTGGTATTACTGTTAGTCATCTGAAATAGTCTCCTTAATCTTGACAACTCAAGTTAATTAATGGGTGGAATAGCGTTGGCGCAGATAGATAGCGACGCCATTAAGCCCCAAAATCAAGATAATCAGCACAATAATCGTCGCTGCGGCTGCACTGGCAAACCCCGGTTCAGGACGAGTGATATAGCTGAAAATTTGAATGGGTAACGCCATAAATCGTTGGAATAAACCCGGATTAAACGTGAGGAAACTGACAGCACCCACGACCACCAAAGAAGCAGCATCCCCCATGGCGCGGGAGACAGAAATAATAATACCCGTAAGAATTCCCGGAATGGCATAGGGTAAGACATGGTGTTGAATGGTTTGCCATTTGGTAGTTCCCAGTCCATAGGAAGCATTTCTCAGGGAATCGGGAACGGCGCGGATGGCCTCCCTTGCCGTGACGATAATGACAGGTAAAGACAATAGGGCAAGAGTTAATGCCCCCGAAATCAAGGTAGGCCCAAACCCTAGTAAATAGTTAAAGACCCCTAAACCCAGTAAGCCATAGACAATAGAAGGAATCCCCGCTAAATTCCCGATATTTATCTCAATCACGGCAGTCCACCACTTTTTAGGGGCGTATTCCTCTAGGTACAAAGCAGCCCCTACCCCAATGGGAACCGCAACCAGAAGGACGATTAGTCCCAGAAAGAAACTCCCAATAATGGCTGGACGGATACCTCCGCGTTCGGCAAAACGGGAAGGCGTTTCCGTGAGAAACCCCGGTGTTAGCAATCTGCCAAGTCCATCATGAAGGATATTAAGAACCAGTAAGGCGAGGACAAATAAACCGATGAGTAACCCAATTAAGAATAGATACTCAAAGACTTTACCGATCGCTTCTCGGCGTTCTAGGTTATCGGTAAATTCGGCAGTGTTGACGGAATTGTTTGTTGAAGTTGATTTAACCATAGCAATCAGTCGTATTTTTCCTTAAAGCGACTAGAAATCCAGAAACTGGCCATATTGAGAGACAATGTAATCACGAACAGAACTGCTCCCACCGCATACAAAGTCTTAAAACTGAGGCTACCCCTGGGACTATCTCCCCCCGAAATCTCCGCCATAAAAGCGGTCAGGGTGGCGACGGATTCCATGAAATTGAAAGTGAGGCGAGGCTGCGATCCAGCCGCAATCAGAACGGTCATGGTTTCTCCCACTGCGCGGGAAACGCCTAAAATAATCGAAGCCATAATCCCAGACAAGGCCGCCGGAAGAACCACTTTAAAAATGGTTTCTAGTTTGGTAATGCCCAAGGCATAGGAACCTTCCCGCAGAGAACGGGGAACCGATTGAATGGCATCTAAGCTGATGGAACCGACGGTGGGGGTGATCATAATGCCCATCATCAACCCAGCGCTGAGGGCATTAAAAATCTCTAAGGGGAAAAGATGCCGCAGAACCGGAGTGACAAAAAGCAAAGCAAAGTAACCATAAACTACTGTGGGAATTCCCCCCAATAACTCCACTGCAGGGCGTAACACGGCTGCCACTTTCGGTTGGGCATATTCACTCAGGTAAATGGCTGAAGACAACCCCAAGGGGACCGCCACAGCCATAGCGATCGCAGAGGTTAAAAACGTTCCATTCAGCAGCGGCCAGATGCCAAAATGGGGATCGGCAAACAAGGGAGTCCATCGGGTATCCAGAAAAAACTGGGCTAAAGAAACTTCTTGGAAAAAACCCAAAGTCTCTTGGAAAATGATCCAGACAATACCAAAGGTTGTGGCAACGGACACGAAGGCACAGGCAAATAAAACCGCACCAATAATCTTTTCTGGGACATCTTCCGAAGCCTTCTTAAGCAATAAGTCATCCGCAGCGAAAAGGGAGTCATCAAAGGAACTAGGAGTTAGGGTCATGGGCTTGAGATTTCCTCCTTAAATAAAGTTAGTAATGGGTTCACCGGGTTTGGCTTTTTTGAATTTCGTTCCGGTTTCACGCCGCTCAAATTTTTGCTTAGTTTTCACATAAGCTTCATCAGGTAACGCCACATAGCCCACACCATCTACCCATTTCCAAGAATTTTCTAGATAGAATTTCACGAATCTTTCCAGGGAAGGATTGGTTTCAAGGGCTTTTTTATTGACGTAGATAAAGAGGGGGCGAGAGAGGGGGCTATAGATATTTCTCAGAACGTTATCAAGGGGAACTGGTTTAACACATTTTCCATCCGCATTTTCAATTGCCACCTCGTTCAATTTGTCTTGGTTTTGGAGCAAGAAGGCAATTCCCAGATAGGCCACTCCCGATTTATTGCCAATCACCCCTTGAACGAGGGTATTTTGGTTGCGACTGGGGGTAAAGTCGGTACGACTATTTTTCCTTTTACCCGTTACGGCTTGGGTGAAATAATCAAAGGTTCCTGTATCGGAAGGAGGGGCAAACAGCAACAGTTTTTCGTCGGGAAAGTCGGGATTGATTTGCTTCCAACTGGTAATCTTGCCTTCGGATTTGGCATTCCACATTATGTCTAATTCTTTAATCGTTAGACATTTGGCAAAGTTATTTTCCTTATTAACCACTACCGCAAGACCATCAAGTGCCATCGGCAGTTCAATAAATTCGATTCCTTTGTCGGCACATTTTTTGATTTCTTCCTCTCTGATGGTGCGAGAAGCCCCCGCAATCTCAAGGTTTCCAGCACAAAACTTGCTAAACCCTCCCCCTGTGCCACTGGCAGCGACGCTGACTTGGGCATTGGGATAAAGTTTTTGGTATTCTTCGGCGACGGCGAGGGAAACGCTAAAGCCCACAGCACCACCATCAATACTGATTTGCTGTTCCTTATCTCCTGAATTGTCACAACTCGTCATCAGGTTGCCCATGACGATGAGAGGGATTAGGTAAAACCAACGAGAAAATTTCATAGCATTTGAGTGTAAGTTTGGAAAAATGAAAGTGAATTAGGTGTTTAGGTTCAGAACTTTCCCTTAATTTGGTCAAAGATGGCACCGTTTGCAAAAAACTGCTCTTTTATCAAAGGCCACCCTCCTAAATCTTGAGCATTGAACAAAGTTTTAATTGGGGGAAATTGCACCTCTGCGCCTTGAGCGATAAAGGGATTGACCGAACGGTAGCCTAATTTGGCGAATTCTTGCTGAGCTTCGTCTGAATAGAGAAAATCGACAAAGGCTGCTGCCACTTCTCTCGTTCTATGCTTATCAACGTTTTTATCAACTATTGCCACGGGATTATCGATAGAGATATTGAGGGGAGGAACAAAGTAACTGGTTTTTGGTCCCTTCGTTCCAGCTAAAATCACTTCATTTTCATAGGTGATTAAGGCATCTCCCTGACCTTGTTGGAAGAATAAGTCGCTGGCTTCGCGGGCATCTTTGGTTAGGGTGGGAATCTTTTTATAGATTTTGCCCACAAAATCAAGGGCTTGTTGAGGTTCGCCTCCTTCTTGGGTTACTGACCCCCACAGACCTAAAAATTGCCAAACGCCAATACCCGATGTTTGAGGATTTGCTGCAATCACGTTTACATCTTCTTTGGCTAAATCTGCCCAAGTTTTAATATCTTTGGGGTTGCCTTCTCGGGTGACAATTGCCGCCACAGAATGACTAACTACTCCCCGTCTAGGAGCTCTGTCCTCCCAGCCAAAATTAATCAAACCAGCTTCTTCGATGCGAACCACATCCAATGGGAGGGCAAGATGCACCACATCGGCTTCTTGTTTACCGGCAATGATATCGTCGGTTTGCGCTAAAGACCCACCATAACTGCGTTCAAAAATGACGTTTTGGTTGTGCTCTTTCTTCCACTTTTCAATAAATTTAGGGACGATTTGGTCATGGGCCGCTTTCGTCACCGAGAAGGAAACTAGGTTGAGCTTGATATCGCCTTGATTAGCCCCACTCGCTGCTGAGCAAGCAGCAATTGATGTAGTTAGAATTACAGCTAGTAAAAACAAGACGATGTACGCTTGGACTGACCGTCCTAGATGCTGGGCTTTTTTGAGAAATTGCCCAGAAAATCGCACCAATTGGGAACTGGCTGCGATCGCAAATTTTAGAGACTGAACGATCGAAGTCACTGAATTTTGCCAAACTTGTTGTTGATTCACCGATACTTTTTCTTTAACTACGGTATTTCTATCAAGTTTTCGTAGTTACTTTTAGGAGTATAGAGTCATCAAATTAAAGTTTTCAGTTTTCTTAATATTTTTTTTAATAAATTGTCTTAACCTACCGCTACCATGACAAAGAGTCCAAACTCACACGCGCCTGCCGTGGTCGCTAAACAGAACTGACTAACTTTAAAAACCTGGACGCAAAGCCTCAAGAAATGGGTTCCTCGCTAGAACTTGGAAACGAGAAACCAACAAAAAAGCACCTTGAAAAAAGTGCTTTCATGAATATGAACTTTCCTTGTCTGACGAAACTTTTACGAGTAATTCCGGGGAGTGCGCGCACCGGCAGATGCTCCTACCATCGAAGCAACTAAACCCAATAGCGAGCCGAACAAAAACGACCAACCAGCTTTCGCGGCATTACCAGCAATATTGCGAGCATCCTGAGCAGATACGTTAGGTGCTCGGTTCGGCAAATTGACCCCGCCCTGCTGCGCTTGATTAATTGCTTCTCCCGCATTCGCAGCTATTACGCCAAAAGTACCGGCCACGCCATTTGCTAACAGCCAAGAGCCAATTGTTAAGGTAGTTGCCCACAAAATTGCTCCGTTCAAAAGCGCTGTGTTGCGATTCATGGGGCCGCAAGCGCGAGCAGTTACCCAACCGCCAACGGCCAAGCTAATTAATAAACTGATAATTGACCAAATTCCGACGCCGGCACCCACGTCCCCTGAAATACTGCGCGGAGCTCCTGAATGAGCAATGTTGCTCAACCCGATCGCAGCGCCCAATGCACTTAACACCAGTTGTGTGCCGATCGCAATTACCAAACCTGAAAAAATCGGGCCCCAACGTACTCGATCGTGGTATTCCATCATTGAATTCACAACCACGGGTTCGGTACCAACGTTATCTACAGGTCTATTTACGTATGACATAGCTTTTTTTTTCCTCTGAGAGTTGCTTTAATTTTTAACCATCTTTCACCTAAGCATTGATTGTGGCTGAGATTGATAAAAACTATATCTGCCTGGGGAAATAACCAGTCTCTATGTCTGAAGAAAGAAACAAAAAAGTCATCAACCCTCACCCAGTCGCTATTAGCTAATGACTGATGAGTGATGACTATTTTATCCCGTTAGAAAACTTCGCGGACGTATACAGGAAAGACAGCTTAACGCAATCTTACAGCCGTTCCCACGGCAGTAATCAGCAGCAAAGCCCCGTTCGAGTCTACATTAATCGTGCCGGTGTCAACTTCCACCCCGATTACGGCATTGGCGCCGAGGCGCTGGGCCCGTTTTTCCAGTTCCGCGAGGGCATCTCGCTGTCCTTTGAGAAACACTTCCTCGTAACTGCCGGTGCGCCCGCCGATGATGTCGCGAATGCCCGCGAAGAAATCTCGCAGGGCATTGGTGCCGTAAACCACCTCAGCAGTTACAATTCCCAGGTAAGATTGAATTTCTGCTCCTTGGATGATATCAGTTGTTGTTACAATCATCAGTTGGCCTCAATCGCGAAAATTTTGAGTGGGTCTTGTTCTGTAGATTTACTACATCTCGCCGCTCAAAGATTCCTGGTAAACCATAAGTGGTCAGCTTGCTAAGCTGACAGCTACTCGCTCTTTCATTCCACACACTCTTTGAAACAAATGGCCGTGTACAAACAAAGTCTCTTGGTATTCAGTACGTTGCTAGTAGCAGGCTTCGCTGTCGCAGCGCCGCAGATAGCGCTCTCAGCAGAAACGTCAGTTGAAGTCAAACCTCAAAATAATTCAAATGTAGATGCTTTGCTGCGACAAGGGCGCGAGTTGGTAGATTTAGGAGACTACAGTAAGGCGATCGCCATTTATCAGGAAGCGGCGCGTTTAGATACGGAAAATCCGCGCATTTTTTCTGGTATTGGCTATTTAGAAGCGCGTCAAGGCAACTATCAAGCCTCAGTAGAATTTTACCAACAAGCGATCGGCCTGCAACCGAACAATGCTGACTTCCAATACGCATTAGGATATGCTATGGCGAATTTGCAAAACTATCCCGCAGCAGCCACAGCTTACCGCCGCGCCGCTGCGCTAGATCGCAAAAATGTCAATGCCCGGCTCGGTCTCGGAGTGGTACTCTTTCAGCAAAAAGATTACAGCGGTTCATTTAAAGCATACCAAGAGGCGATCGCCCTCGATCCGAAAAATTGGCAAGCTTACTCTTCAATGGGTTTAGTATTGATCCAGCAGCGAAGTTTTGCCAGTGCTGTCACCGTACTCCAACAAGCAGCCGAACTAGCTCCCAAACAAGCCGGTGTCCAGTTAAAATTAGGCACTGCTTTACTGCGTGCAGGTTATACTTCCGAAGGGCTAGCAGCTTTTGAAGAAGCTGGCAAATTGGAGCCCCGGAATCCAGAAGTGCAGTTACAAATTGGCGAAATTCTCAAGGAGCAACACGACTTAGACGGAGCGCTGGCAGCTTATCAGCGGGCTATTGTGGTGCGACCAAATTTAGTGGAAGCACACGCAGGAATCGGGGAAATTCAACTGGAAAAACAAGATTTTTTAGGAGCGATTGCAACTTTTGGGCAAGTGATTAAGCTCGATCCAAACAGGGCAGACGCTTATTACAATATGGGTACGGCACTCAAAGCACGCGATCGCAAATCCGAAGCAATTGAAGCTTTTAAACAAGCCCTCGACACTTACCGGCAGCAAGGCAACAATGATGGTGTACAAAAAGCGGAGGCGGCGCTCCAGCAACTAAAGTAATATTTCTCAAGGTACTAATAGGTAATTGGCTAGCAGTTTTGAGTGGGGAGTAAGTAATTTTCCTAGTGCTTAACTCCTGCCACTCGCCGTGTTGCAAGGAAAAAAGCAATCTCAAAACTGTTTCTGTTCCCTATTCCCTATGCCCCCTTTCCTGTTCCTTCTTCCTTCTTACTTCGTTGGCTTAAGTTTTCAATTGAATGCAGATAAATGTGGCTAAATATAGTACAATTTTGGCGCGATTTGAGAGCGACGGTCACTCTGTAAGTTTAAGAAGAAATAAGGGCGATCGCACAACAGCATTTGGTCAAAGCTCCATCTTTTGTAATATGCTAAAATGGCTTAATGACAATGAATCTATTTCTATTGGTAGAGACAGCCAACTTGTTAACATTTGTAAAATAAGCAAAATATCCTATCCCTAGAACTTCATCTATGCAAACGTATGATGTCATTATCATAGGCGCAGGTCACAACGGACTCGTCTGTGCCTCTTATCTGCTGAAAGCTGGATATACTGTCCTCTTGTTAGAAAAACGTTCAGTTCCCGGTGGCGCGGCAACTACCGAAGCTGCGATTCCCGAATTGCCGGATTTTAAATTCAATCTTTGCGCGATCGACCATGAATTTATCCATTTAGGGCCAGTTGTAGAAGAATTAGAACTGGAAAAACACGGTTTAGAATATCTTTTCTGCGATCCAGTTGCCTTTTGTCCGCATCCCGACGGCAAATATTTCTTAGCGCACAAATCTGTAGAAAAAACTTGTGCTGAAATTGCGCGCTACAACGAGCGCGATGCTAAAAAATATGCCGAATATACTAATTTTTGGCAGCGGGCTTTAGGTGCAATGGTTCCGATGTTTAATGCGCCCCCAAAATCCATCATAGATATTCTGGGCAACTACGATACTTCAAAGATCAAAGATTTATTGTCAGTCATCGGTTCCCCCGACAAAACGCTGGACTTTATTCGCACGATGCTCACCAGCGCTGAAGACATTGTTAACGAGTGGTTTGACGAGGAATTTATCAAAGCACCCCTAGCCAGATTCGCCTCAGAACTCGGCGCGCCTCCTTCCCAAAAAACCCTGGCTGTAGGCGCAATTATGCTGGCAATGAGGCACAATCCCGGCATGGCAAGACCGCGCGGAGGGACGGGTGCATTAGTGCAAGCGCTGCTTAATGTAGTGAAAAAATACTCGGGTGTGGTACTTACCGACCAGCACGTCGAGAAAATATTAGTTGATGATGGTCGCGCTGTGGGAGTTAGAGTTGCCGGCGGCACGGAATACCGCGCTACAAAAGGTGTCATTTCTAATATTGATGCTAAGCGCTTGTTTCTGCACTTAATGGACTCGAGCGATGTTGACAGTGCCGACCCGGATTTGCGGGAAAGATTGGAGCGCAAAATTGTTAACAACAACGAAACTATTCTCAAAATAGACTTAGCTCTCAATGAAGCGCCTAGATTCGAGCGCTGGAATCATCGGGACGAATATTTAATCGGGTCGGTTTTAATTGCAGACTCGGTGAGACACGTTGAAATCGCTCACAGCGACCCTTCGATCGGTAGAATTCCCGACTCAGATCCATCGATGTATGTGGTGTTTCCGACGGTACTAGACCCGTCAATGGCTCCCCCCGGACATCATACGGCTTGGATTGAATTTTTTGCTCCTTACATGATCGAAAATGCTGAAGGAACCGGTCAGCACGGTACAGGTTGGACGGATGAGCTGAAAAACAAAGTTGCCGATCGCTGCATTGATAAATTAGCAGAATACGCCCCCAATATCAAAAATTCAATTATCGGCCGCCGCGTGGAAAGTCCGGCGGAATTGGGAGAGCGTTTGGGGGCTTTGAAGGGAAATTATTATCACGTTGATATGACGCTAGATCAGATGATATTTTTCCGTCCTTTACCGGAGTTGGCGAATTACAAAACGCCGATCGACGGTTTGTTCCTCACGGGGGCGGGAACGCATCCGGGCGGCTCGATTTCTGGTATGCCGGGACGCAATACCGCTCGCGTTTTCATGCACTCGCAGCAGCCTTTCGCGCAGACTTTGGCAGATGCGGCTAATTCTCTGAAAGCGAAGGGTAAGTCAGTATTTCGGAGTAATGAGAAGTAAGATTTTTAGCAACCGCAGATGAACGCAGATAAACGCAGATGAATGGGAGCCTTATCTGCGTTTATCTGTATTGATTTATGAGTGTGCGAGTGCGAGAATTTTTTCTGGTTGATTCCCTGTGAACGGAAAACGATTTGCGATCGCCCTCAATACCCTTTCTAAATCCTGTGCATCTTTCGCGCTTGGTGGCGAGGGTTTGCGTTTCATCAAATCGGTTTAAATATTTTTGGATCAGAGAGTATATTCCATCGATAAAATTCTCAATATTAGAAGAACAAGTTAACGCTGAAGGCATTTTTGAACTTAGTGTCGCAGCCAAACCTCTAATGAAAGCAGAACAGGCAAGTCGCTGGTAGAAGTCGCTCCGCATTTCCGGATCAGGGCGATCGCCGCGGATCCCCCAGCATCTCGCATTCTCCTCAATTCATACTTTATGCGGATGAAAACGCCGGCCCCAAGTTGAGAAACTGAGAAATGGCGTTACCCTTTTTTTAGCAATGGCAAATCGAGTTTTGATTGTCGGCGGGCGGGGACGAATTGGCAGCAGCGTTGCCCAAGACCTTGTTACCCATACCGATGCAGAAATTACTATTACCGGACGCAACCCTGAAGGCTCTATTACGCCGGAATTGCCACCGGATCGGGTGCAGTACCAAACTTTAGATTTAGCAGACAGTGCAGCCCTGCACCAAGCGGTTTCATCATCTAACCTCGTCGTTCACTGTGCGGGGCCTTTTCACTACCGAGACGCCAGCGTATTGAAAACTTGCATAGAAGCAGGTGTTAATTATACTGATGTCAGCGACAGCCGCAGTTTTACTCGCAGAGCTTTAGAATTGGGCGAAACTGCTAAAAATGCTGGGATTACTGCTATTATTAATACGGGCATTTTCCCCGGCGTGTCTAACAGCATGGTGCGCCGAGATGTGGAACAATTAGATGAAGCAGAACACATCCATTTGAGTTATGTTGTCGGAGGTTCTGGCGGTGCTGGCGTTACCGTTATGAGAACTACTTTTTTAGGCTTGCAAACCCCTTTTGAGGTTTGGGCCGATCGCAAGTGGCAGCAAGTAAAACCCTACAGCAAGCGCGAAACAATTGAATTTCCCGCACCCTACGGTAAAACAGGGGTTTACTGGTTCGATATGCCGGAAGCAATTACTTTGCCCGAAACTTTCCCCGTCAAATCAGTTGTAACTAAATTCGGTACGTCTCCCGACCTTTACAATCACCTTACCTGGTTTGTTGCTAACTATTGGCCCGCTAGCTGGCTCAAAAATAACTCGGTGATTGAATTTCTATCCTACGTCAGTTACGGGATGACCAGTGTTACTAATAGTTTTAGTGGGGTTGGCGTGGCAGTGCGATCGCAAGTAACTGGTCTCAAAAACGGTCAACCCGCTAAAGTTTGCTCGACAGCGATACACCCCAATGCTGCCGCCGCAACTGGCATCGGTACTGGCAGCATAGCTCAATTAATGTTAGAAGGCAAACTGGAAAAACCTGGCGTTTGGTCGGTAGAACAAGCTCTTTCTACAGAGCTATTTGAACGAGCTATGCAGAACAGAAACCTAGACATAGAGCAGGTGGTTTTGTAGTTCATTTGGTTATTTATAGCAATTTAAAATGTTGGTAAATGGGATTTTTTCCCGAACTGCGAAGACGCGAAAGACGCGCCGAAAGAGAAGACTCAGGGGCTTCGTAATTGATGGGAAAACTCCTAGATAGGGTTCCTCGCAGGAATTGCGCTCGCCCCTCATAGGAGATGAGTTCAGCTTGTCTAACTAATCTATCTTTTGGTAGAAGTAATTCTAACAAGCAGGCGCTTAAGATATTGGACATTATCGGAAACATCCCTTTTCGCTCGCTCTAGATGCGGTAGCTGCGACAAAGATTGCGCTTGAACCAAGGTTGTCAATGTGCGATCGCAGTGAAGGGGCGACAAACACCATAATTTTTGCGGAAAAATACGAGGAGAAGTTGATATGAAGCGGGTTTTAAAAGCTCTCGGACAAACATTGAGCCAAAGCATTTTGCTGGTGTGTACGCTGGCTTTCATTGGTCTGCTAAGTCTAGCAGTAGTACCCAGTCAGGCTGCTTACGCAGGTCAAGACAGAACTCAGGCGCCGCCAGAAGCTAAAATTACTGACCCCGCAGAAAGTTTCGAGGATCTCAATCCCCAAGCAGCTTACGAAGAAATAGTCAAAACATCTCAAAATCCTGCAAAGGTCGAGAAAGCTTACGACGAAAGCTTAAAGGAGTTCAACGGAGAACACCCGCAAGAAGGCATAGTTCAAAAAGCTGAAGATTTGATCGAAAAGGTCACGGGCAAGTAATAAATCAAGAGATTTATATCTAACTCAAGTTGCTGGTAAATACACAGCTTCCGGGAGTAGACAAGTGAGCCGATCTCAGAACTCACTTGAACCTATCTAGGGTGCGCCTCGGCGCACCTTATCGCTTGAGAGTAACGTGTAAAACTACTTTGGGAGTGGAGAAGTATCTTCTCACTTCCCTCGTTTTAAAGCTAGCAGATTCATCCTTAAGGCAGATGAATAGATAGGAATTTAAAAGGTAAATTTAATAATAGTTACAGTTAGATAAAAGGAAAAAAATATCATGAGCGATGACAAAAAAACGGTACATGAACCTGATGCTAACCTCGACCCGCTGTCCGGGGAAAAGGGGGCTCATCCAGTGGGAACGGGTATAGGTGCGGCGAGTGCGGGTGCTGCGGGTGCTGCGATCGGCGGTGCCATCGGCGGGCCTGTAGGAGCAGTTGTCGGCGCTGTTGTGGGTGCGTTTGGCGGCGGTTTGGCGGGCAAAGGTGTGGCCGAGGCGATCGACCCTACGGTAGAAGATGCTTACTGGCAAAGCAACTACAGTTCCCGTCCTTACGCCGACACGAGCGTGACTTACGAAGACTATCAGCCTGCATACCGCACCGGTTATGAGGGATACAGCCGCTATGGCGGTACTGGTAAGCAATTCCACGAGATCGAACCCGATTTGCAGCGCGACTACGAAACAAATCGCGGTAAGTCTAATCTGAAGTGGGAAAAAGCCAAGCACGCCACGCGCGACGCTTGGGAGCGGGTGGAACGCGCTGTTCCTGGCGATATTGACAAAGACGGCCGCTAAGGGCTGACGCCAAGTATTTTTCAGTCTTGGAGGCACACAAACTCAAGCGTTCCGGTTATTTTTAGCCGGGTACCGGAATGGAGGGAAGTGTTTGATCAAAAAAAACCCGGCTGCTGCGTCTTGGACTTTTGTTGAGAGGTAGCACAGTTTTTAACGCGAGTTGAGCGAAGTTTTTGGGGATTTTCAGCCCCTCTCTACATCGGAGAGGGTATTTTTATGCTCGCTTGAAATCGCATTTTTCAGGACGATTTTTATTTCACAGGACTGTTCGCTGCGAGAACTCGCTAGAGAGGTAGAGGCTTTGCTGTGCGGGACGATCGCACTCTTAATAAATAAACGCTTTTTACAAAATCGGGATGCTTGCGTTTGAGATTAACATTTTTTTTTGACTATTAGCCTTAAAATTAAACTTATTCAGGACTGAGGTATCGATCGCATATTTTTGTCATTGTTCGCGATGCGCTTTCTTCAATCGCAGCCGGATCGTAAAGCGTTGGTGGCTTCAAGTCGAATAATTGTTAATCTAAATCCTCTCATTCTAAATTGGTATTACTTGTGGATGAAATGTTGGAAAGAGCTTGGACACTCAAGCAAAATTTAATTGACTTTGTGCTGGATGCTGAGGGAGAGTTGGCGGTAGCTTTGGAAGCTTATGCTGCAGCTCGATCGACCGGCGAACGCTACGACATTGCTCAGCAAAATCAAGTGATTGACAGTTTTACAGTCGAAGCTAAAGTCGGAGAGAAAACGCCGATCGACCTATTTGTCGAAAGTCAGCCGGATTTAACCCAAAGCGATCGCAGCTTGCTAGAAAGTTGGCAACATAGAAGCTTCACCGGCTTATTTGAAATCACTCAGCTTTCCCCCGACAGCTTTGAACTGATGAACTGGCTGACGGCTAAGCACTACGTTGTCAAGCCCAATAGTCCTAATTTTCTTGCAGAAATGTCTCGCTTTAAGTTAGGAGAAATCTTGCGGGGTCGGATTTCTCCCCTTACCGATGACTGGTGGATACTTTCTGGCCCTCCGATACCGATGGGGAAATTGGGCAAGCCGAAGTTGGCTGTGGCGATCGGCAATTTCAAGCAAAATCACAAAAAGAACCTGTACAGCGATGCGCCGGAATTGTTAGAGCAAGCTTGGCAGTCGGTAGAACACTACCACGAAGATTTTACCGAATTTTTTGGCAGTGAGGAAGTGACGCTATCGGGATATTACTTGAATAAACAGTTGGCTGAATTTCAGGAAGTAATCACTAAAAAACGCCTAGCTGATATCGGCGTTGATGGAACTAAATCTCTGGCGGATATCGTTGAAGATGCCGGAGTCGATCGAGAAGAAGTCAAAGCAGCAGCAATCGCGGCTGCAGGTGCCGATGCTAAGGCAGTTGAGGTAATGCTCGACAGCAATGCTAATTCAAAAATGGTAATGCCGAAAGTCGAATTGCCCGATCGCTTCAAGAAAGCCGAACAGGTGACAGCACTTTCTCATCCTCGCTGGGGACAAACCTTTTTGTCTACTTACGCTCAATTTACTGCACTGCTAGCAGCCGAAGACTTTTCAACCGTTCCCGGTTACGAAAAGCTGGTGCGTAACTATCTAGAAGATCCTGCAATTAATGTCTGGATTTGGCAACGGTTAGCTAAAGTTAATCCAGCGAAATTAGAACAAATTTTGCAAACCGTATTGGAACGTACAGACTTTCAGATCGATCGCGATTTAGATGCCCTGCTGCAAGAGTTTAAAAAACCCTTAGAACCCGAACTCCCGGAAATTGCCAGCGTTCCCCTGCACCTGCACAACTTATTTCAGGAAGCTTTAGGCGAAGTTAATAAGTCAAAGTCCAAACCGCAGGAGAAAAAGAAAAGCTCTAAAGGCTTTAAATCCTAACTAGCTAAGTTCGTGGCATACTGCTATGCCCTAATGCGCCGGCTTCGCCAACGGATACTCGATGAGATGGCCACAGCCCAGGGACAGCAGAAACAGAAGGGCAATTTCAAGTATGAGTGCGATCGACCCTAGCCATTTTGGGCGGGTTAGTCTGCATCCGTCGGATAATAAACCATTAAACGAGCTCACAGCTAGCTGTGAGCTTATTGCCCCGTAATATAACTCCAATAGCTTTGCAGTCAGGACTTTAGTTTTTCTTCACCGCGATCGAAAGAACTGAAATCCTCACTACAAACACCTTTTGTTAATCTTCAACTTGTCGGACAGCCATGCGTTGCAGCGGCAGGCTGAGTATGCTAGAAGCAGTCAACAAGTAAGAAAGAACTGTAGTCAGCTTCAAACTGAGCAATAACCAGCTATCCTCTGGTAGGTGAAGTTTCAGCCCGAAAAAAGAGATGCAGTACACTATCCAGTAAGTAAAGCTCATCTTGATTAGGATTTCTTCGCTCAAAGTGCGATCGTCCGTTGGGTGCGAGTTGCGATTATCGCCCAGCAGGACTAGACCCACAATAGATGCCACAAAAGAAACCATAACGAGATAGTCATGCCAGTTAAGCTCAACCATTTCTAAACTCCGCTTTTATCTGAATTTTTGGAATCAGACATCAGTCTAAAGGATAAGTTTTCCAGGTCAAAGCAATAGTTACAAATTGAAACAGCAGTAGTTACAAATCGCAATGAAAATTCACCGCAACCGCCAGGAACAGGCACGTTTAGTCAGCCGCCAAGGACAATTCCCCTTAAATATAGTCAAGTTGGGAGTACCTCGCCTGCATTTTGCCGACCTCTACCACAGGCTGCTAACTCTTTCTTGGCCACAATTTTTGCTGCTGATTTGTCTCTCCTATACAGTCACGAATTCTTTATTTGCCTTAGCTTACTTGGCGGGAGGAGATTGCATTGCTAACGCACGGCCGGGTTCTTTCCCAGATGCCTTTTATTTCAGCGTGCAAACAATGGCGACGATCGGCTACGGCTCTATGTATCCGCGCACGGATTACGCTAATACTATAGTCGCGATCCAAGCGCTTTTTGCTTTGTGGGGAGTGGCGATGGTGACGGGACTGGCTTTTTCGAGATTTTCTCGACCAACAGCTAGAGTTATCTTCAGTCGCGTAGCTGTAATCGCTCCTTTCAACGGCGTTCCGACTCTGATGTACCGCACGGCAAATCAGCGTTTTAACCAAATTTTAGAAGCGCAGCAGCGAGCTACTTTGATCCGTGACGAGGTAACACCGGAAGGAGAATTTATGCGGCGTTTTTACGATTTGCAATTGGTGCGGAGTCAGTCTCCGATTTTTGCCTTAACTTGGACGGTTATGCACGCAATTGAAGAGAGCAGTCCTTTGTACCAACTTACTGCCCAAGACTTGATGGATCAGCAAGCGGAAATTGTAATTACTTTAACAGGAATTGACGAAACAGTTTCGCAAACTATTCATGCGCGACATTCTTTTGTAGCATCTGAAATTATGTGGAATATGCGATTTGTAGATATTCTTTTGAAATCGGCGACGGGAGGGCGGGTGGTTGATTATACTCGGTTTCACGATGTGAAGCCTGTTGAATGAAAGTTTGGATTTAGCCACCAGTGCTAGAATACCTGTAAGGAAAAAAAGTTAATATTTATGAACTCAATAACTGCCAATACGACACTGAAAGAATTGCAACCGCAACTCTTAGCTTTAACTCCCGAAGAGAAGGCTCAAGCTATAGAATTACTAGCCCAAAGTTTAAGAAAATTTTGGTCGGGAATTCAAAAGACTCCCGGCGTGTGCGGCGGCGATGCTTGCATCAGACAAACGCGAATTCCTGTTTGGGTGCTGGTTAATGCTCGCCGTTTAGGTATTTCTGAGGCTGAACTCCTAGAAGACTATCCGACTCTGCGTGCCGCTGACTTGGCGAATGCTTGGGCTTATGCTGAGGCATATCCTGATGAGATTGAAATAGCAATTAGAGAACAGGAAGAGGTATAAACAGTGGCAGATATTTATACCGCGATCGCACAAATCATTAAAACTGAGATATTTTACCATTTTAAATCAGGCTTTTATGAACCGGCAAGATGCCCGTTCCACAAGAAATTCATTATTTGTGGAACGGGCATCTTGCCCGTTCTTGAAAAGGGTACAACATCTCAGTTAACATAAACAAAATACTCCTCGTACTATGCGAATAATTCATACTGCTGACTGGCATTTAGGGCGACGTTTTCGAGGAATTGACCGCACTTTTGAAATTGCGATCGCCCTCGAACAGATTTTGAAGCAAGCAAAAGCCTTGGATGTCGATGCTGTGCTGGTTGCGGGCGACATCTTCGACGTGCCCAACCCTCCCGCTTACGCCGAACGCATTGCTTATAACTTTTTCTGCGAACTCCAAGCGGCAGGAATTCCAGCAATTGCGATCGCCGGTAATCACGATTCGGCATCCCGCATCGACAGCATCGCCCAATTGCTTTCCCTCGCCGGTGTTCGCGCTTTAGGCAAACCCAGGCTTTCCGCAGACGGTGGCACAATTAATCTTAATACAAAAAGCGGTAAACTTTGTGTGGGAGCGATGCCTTTTGCTTCCGAACAAAGACTGTTAGATGCTAATTCTCTCTGGCAGTCGGGCGATGCCGATCGCCGCAAAGACTACCGCGAAATCGTAGCATATTTACTCGAAGATTTAACCAGGGATTTTAGAGACAATACTGTCAATATTCTCATGGGACACATGAGTATTGACGGCGCTCGATTGGCAAAATCCGAAGTCGCTTATTACACGCGAGAAAAATACCTGCTGTCAGCGCAAACTCTGCCGCCGGAAGCTCAGTATGTTGCCCTCGGACACATCCACATTCACCAGCGGATTTCTGAGACTTCTCCGGCTTATTATTCCGGTTCTTTGATTCAGTTAGATTTTGGAGAAGCGGAACAAGAAAAAGGATTTTGCTTGATAGAAGTTGAGCCGGGAAGTCAGGCAAAGGTAGAATTTATGCCTGTGGCTTGCCACAAGCCGTTA
The DNA here is from genome assembly GCF_036701485.1 of Microcoleus sp. Pol11C3. Classification (NCBI taxonomy): domain Bacteria; kingdom Bacillati; phylum Cyanobacteriota; class Cyanophyceae; order Oscillatoriales; family Microcoleaceae; genus Microcoleus; species Microcoleus sp. Pol11C3. The sequence continues at coordinate 25,356 of NZ_JAUBQW010000001.1, forward strand.
AAAGTGCTTAAATGTCATAACGACAATCTCGATGAAACTTTACAAGCTCATCAGTATCATCCTGGTTTTTTGAAAGTAATTGTCGAACTGGACAGTCCGCAAATCGGACTTGCCGATCGAGTGCGCCAAATCTGTTCTCAAGCGCTGTTAATTGAACCGCGCTATCCAGATGCAGCCCTAGAAGCAACAGAAATAACTAATATCGATCCCAATAATTTCGATCCGGCAGCAGAGTTTTGCAACTATTATCAAAACCGATTGGGAACGACACCGAAACCGGAAGTATTGGAGGAATTTCACAATTTGTACAAGAAGTTTAAGGAAACAGTTAACAATTAAATACTCTTGTCCCTCCCCCTTATTTTAACTGGTTCCCAGGCTCCGTCTGGGAACCAATATCAACAGGATATCCCTCGCGCTTAAATAGGATAATAGGAGGCAGATCCTCCGGATCTGCGTTACCAGGCAGAGCCTGGTAAAGAGTAATAGAAAGCCCAAATCTAAAATCTAAAATCTAAAATCAGTATGCGTCCACTAGAACTTATTCTCGAAGGATTTACCAGCTTCCGCCACGAACAGCGTTTAGATTTTTCTCAACTCGATTTATTTGCAATTACTGGTGCTACAGGCGCGGGCAAATCTTCACTGCTAGATGCCATGACTTACGCTCTTTTTGGCACGACCACTCGCAGCGGCAAACAAGTAAGTGATTTGGCAAGTCAAGGCAGCGAAAATTTAAAAGTGCAGTTGCGTTTTGCTGTGGGTTCTGCCCAGTATCGGGTGACCAGAAGGTGGCGTTTTCGTCCGAAATCTCCCGAAAATAAGGTAATTTTGGACAACTGGCAAAATGGTCAATGGGAAACTTTGGGGACGAGTATTGTTGCTGTTCAAAATACCATTGAACAGATTTTAGGAATGGATTTTGATACTTTTACACGAGCAATTGTTTTGCCTCAAGGCAAGTTTGATGAGTTTATTAAAGGGGATACTTCAAAACGCCGGGAAATTTTGCGGCAGCTAGCGGGGTTTGAGATTTTTGAGCAGATGCGGAAGGAAACTAATGAACTCGCAAAGTTGCTGAAACAAGAACGGGAAATGGTGGAAAGGCAGCTAGCTGAGTTGAGTGCGCCGACGGCGGATGAGGTGGCTCAAAGACGATCGCAACTTGTGATTCTAGAGCAGCAGTTGCCTGAGTTCGATCGCGCTGTGATGAAAGCTCAGAAAAATCTAGATGAAGAGGAACAGCTATTTTCGCAAATCGCTCGCTGGCAAGAGTTACAAAAACAACTGGCTGAATTAAATGCTAATTCCGCCGAGGTTACAATTTTAGCACAGCGTTTAGAAAGAGCGCAAGCTGCCAATCATTTACAAGGAGATTGGGCTTTAGTGCGATCGGCTCGCAGTCAGCATGAAACTGCCGAAAGTGCCTCGGTTGCAGCGCGAAAGCAGTTAATTAAAGCTCGCTCTGAGCTAGCAGTAGAGCAGCAGCAACTTGACGAAGCAAAAGCTAAAGAAGAGGTGCTAGCGCCACAAATTAAGGCTCGTGAAGATGCTCTGGCTGCTGCTAAAGTATATGAAGAACAGCGCACTCAATTAGAAAAAGAAGTTGCGCTTGCCCAAAAAAATCAACAGGAAAAACTCCGCTTTTTTATGGCAGCAGATAAAGAACTGCAAGCTGCTAACACTAAAATTCAAGGTGCAGGTTTTCGAGTTACTCAAACAGCCGCACAGCTCGAACAGTATGTGCCGGGAGGAAAGCGTTTAGAGCAATTGCAGCAAATTGCACCCTTGTTGATAGAATTTCAGTTAATTGCCAAGCAGGGAAAAACTCAGCAAAAACAGTTGGATAAATCTATAGCAGAGAAGGAAAGCGCTCAACAGAATTATGTGGAGGTTGCCACTAATTTAGAAGCAGCCGAAATCCGGCTAAAAGAGTGCAGCCGTGAATTAGAAGCGGCCCAAACTGCTAATGCGGAAGCGGCACGTTTAGAGAGTGTTGCTGCTGTCAGAATGTCCCTAAATCCTGGCGATACTTGCCCGGTGTGCGGGGGGGTGCATCCTGAGAGCGAAATCCTCCCTCCTTTACCTAATTCTAATATTGTCGATCTCACGGGTTTGCAGCAGAAATTTGCGGCGACAAATCAGGCTTTTCAAGCTGCTCAAAGGTTGGAGGCTGAGGGAAAAAGCGCAGTTTCAGCCTGCCTGCAAAAAGAGTCAGAAATTTCTCAAATGCTCGAATTAACTGCGAATAGAGTTGCCGAATTGCAGCAGGAAATCGCTCAAATTCTGGAGACTCCTCATTGGGAAAGCTTGGGGTTGCAGCAGGAGTTGGCAATCCTTAAAGAGAGCGATCGCCAATACCGCGAAACCGAACAGCAGTTCCAACTGGCATCATTGGAATATGATAATTTTCAACAAAGATTTAATTTTGCTGTAGCCACTCAAGCTGCTAAACAGCAAGAATATCAAGATGCGATCGCCGAATCAGACCGTCGGCAACAGCAGTTGCAAAGTTGTGTCAATGCGCTTTATCAAATTACCGAATACCAACCTTATGTTAATTTAGCAAAAGCCTTAGAACAAGACAAGCAAGACTTGGCAAATCTGCTGAAAGTTGCCGAAAAATCATATCAAACTGCTCAAAATAAGGTTATTCAAGCAGCAGAGAGAGAGCAACAAGCTGGAGAGGCTTTTGGGCAAGCCCAGGCTCATAAACAGCAGCTAAACCTGGATTGGTCAGCAAAATTAACGGCGGCTGATTTCACAGAAGAGACATTTTTAGCAGCGGTGGCGACAGTTAAGGAGCAATCTGAATGGGAAAATGCTATTCGCTCTCACCGCGAATCAAAAATTCAGTTAGAGACGCGGGCGAAAGATTTGAGCGAGGCGATCGCAGGCAGAACTAACGATGAGAATACTTTAGCACAAGTGCGATCGGCAAAACATACCGCCCAAGAAAACCTCAAACAAGCCAATAACAGCCGCGCCGAACTTTTAGCTTGGATTCAAGTAGCAGCTCAAAATCTCGAACAAGCTGAAAGACTGTCAGACCAAATCACAAATTTGACAGAACAAGAGCAAACCTATCACACTTTAGCGCAGAATCTCAAATCCAACGAATTTCAATCTTACATTCTCGAACATTTAGAAGCAGAATTAGTCGGCAGCGCCACCTTAATTTTGCAAGAATTAACCGAAAATCGCTACAAACTAAGAAACCAAGACGGCGAATACTGGGTAGCAGATAATTGGAACGGTGGCGAAGCTAGACGAGTACGCACTCTTTCCGGCGGCGAAACCTTTGCCACTTCCTTATCAATGGCTTTAGCTTTGTCAGAGAAACTGTCTCAAGGAGCTCACTTGGGCAGCTTATTTCTCGATGAAGGATTTGGTACTTTAGATACCGAAACTCTCGAAAGCGTTACTCAAATTTTAGAATCTTTGCGGCAGCGAGACAGACTGATTGGAGTGATTACCCACGTTCAAGGATTAGGCGAAAGATTGCCCGCCCAAGTTAAAGTTTTTAAATCCCCGCAAGGCTCTAAAATAGAAGTACATAGATCCTGAAGTGAGAGGCGCGTGAAATACTAAACTTGCTTAAGGACGTAGATTATAACTCATATATTGCACCATTATCTATTAGCCTTTTAGGAACAGGCAAGATGCCTGTTCCACAAAAGATAAATTTTATGTGGTGTTGGCATTCTAGCCGCCCCTAAAAGCCTGATTGAGAATGGTGCAACATCTCAGTTATCACTAAACCTGCCCCTATAATATATGATGAAAAATTACCCTACTCGAATGCAATCGGTACAGTCGCCAATAATTCCAGTAGTTGGCGAACTGATCCGCCAAAATCCGGGAACAATATCTTTAGGACAAGGCGTAGTTTACTACCATCCGCCACAAGAATCATTTGAAAAAATACCAAAATTTTTCGCAAATCCCGACAATCACAAATACAAAGCCGTCGAAGGAATTCCAGAATTACAAGATGCAATCGCAGCCAAACTCAAAACAGATAACGGCATAGAAATCCACAGTAAAAACTGCATTGTCGTTACCGCAGGCAGCAATATGGGGTTTACCAACGCCATCCTCGCCATCACTTCGGCGGGGGACGAAATTATTATCCAAGCACCTTATTACTTCAACCACGAAATGGCGGGAATTATGGCAAATTGCCGACCAGTGATAGTAGAAACAGACGCCAAATATCAACTTAATATCGATGCTATAAAACAAGCAATTACCGAGAAAACGCGAGCCATCGTCACCGTTTCACCAAATAATCCCACTGGCGTTGTTTATTCAGCCGAAGCACTCCGGGAAGTTAACGAAATTTGTCGCCAGCACAACATCTATCACATCAGCGATGAAGCTTACGAATATTTTACTTATAACGGCGTCAAACACTGTTCGCCCGCCGCTTTTCCCAATAGCAGCGAACATACAATTTCTCTATTTAGCCTCTCCAAAGCCTACGGTTTTGCAAGTTGGCGGATCGGGTATATGGTAATACCAGAACACTTGCTCGTTTCAGTGATAAAGATTCAAGATACAATCTTAATTTGTCCGCCGGTAATTTCTCAGTATGCAGCCCTGGGAGCCTTGCAAGTTGGTAGAGGTTACTGCGATAATTATGTAAGGGCGATCGCATCTGTGCGACAACTCGTATTAGACGAACTTAATACCATCCAAAACTTGTGTACAATTTCGCCCGCCACCGGAGCATTCTACTTTTTTTTGAAAGTTGATACTGAAATCGATACAATGGAATTAGTAGAACAATTAATTCGCGAATATCACGTAGCAGTGCTTCCCGGTACAACCTTCGGCATGGATAGCGGCTGCTATTTGCGGGTTGCTTACGGTGCTTTGGAGAAAGCAACCGCCACCGCTGGTATTAGGAGATTAGTTAAAGGCTTGAAGACAATTTTAAACAAGTAAAATAGGAATTTTCAAAATGGTGGCTACTAACTTAAAAGCAAATACAACTATCCAAGATACCTCCGCTGCAAAACTGGCAGACTTGCGCGATTTGATGGCAGATTATGAATTAGATTGCTATTTCATCCCAGCGGTTGACGAACACTTAAATTTATCAGTTCCAGCAGCGAAGCAGCGGCGGGCTTGGATCTGCGGTTTTACGGGTTCCGCCGGTGATTTGTTGGTTGGCAAAGATTCCGCTTGGTTGTTTGTGGATTCCCGCTACTACGAACAAGCAGAATTGCAAGTCGATACTGGAATTATTCAAATATCGAAACTCGGCTTAGAAGGAAATTTAACCTTAATTGAAACTTTAGAAAAACTGGCTGTAGAATCGGCAGAAAAATCCACAAAAATTCGCCTGGGTTTTGATCCGTTTACCGTAGCGACAGAGCAATATCAAAATTGGGTGAAAAAATTTGCAACGGCGGAGATTGAACTCATACCAATCCCGGAGAATTTGACAGACAAAGTGCGATCGCAAACTCCTTGGCAAACAGCCGAGACTTTACCCGCGATTGATGCAGAGCCCATATTTAGCTTACCTGTATCCCTGACAGGAGAAACCGCCGCCGAAAAATTAGCCAGAGTCAGGGAAGCGATGCAACTCGCCAATATCGATGTGCTTCCGATTACCAACCTGAATCAAATAGCGTGGCTGTTCAACCTCCGAGGTTCGGATATTCCCCACATTCCCATTTTCATCTCCTATGCCATTGTCACCACAGATTCAGCGTTTTTGTTTACCAATCCCGAACGAATTTCACTAGAAATCAAGCAAGAATTGCGGGCGGATGTAACTTTGCTTCCCTACGCAGACTATCCGCATACATTAGAAACTTGCGTAAATTTGCCACATAAAGTTCGGGTACTTTTAGACCCGAAACACAGCACCGCAGGCACGTATCAATTAATATTAAACCATCAAGAAGCGCAGTTCTACAACATCGAAATAGTTTTTGATGCTCATCCGGTAGAAGGGATGAAAGCTCGCAAAAATCCCGTAGAAATTGAGCAGATGAAATCAGCCAATTTCAAAGCAAGTCGAGCGAAAAGTTTGGCTTTAAAGTGGTTGACAGAACAGCTAGAAAATGGTAAGGTAGTGACAGAGTTTGATGTAAAAGAAAGCATCGAAAGATTTTACCAGCAAGAAACAGATTTCCAGACTTTAACTTTTAGAACGATCGCCGGTGCGGGAGCCAATAGCTCGATCGTACATTACGGAACCCCCAGCCCAGAAATAACGTTAAAACCGGGGGAACTGCTGTTATTGGACTCAGGCGCGCAATATTTAGCAGGTACAACGGACGATACGAGAACAATAAGTATCGGAGAACCGACGGCGCTACAAATAGAACACTACACCACAGTTTTAATCGCGCACATCAACTGTGCAATGCAGCAATTCCCCAAAGGAACAACGGGAGCGCAATTAGATGCGATCGCCCGTGCTGTATTATGGCAAGAACAGCTAGACTACGGACACGGTACAGGGCACGGAGTCGGCGCGTTTTTAGCAGGCCACGAAGGGCCAAACGGCATCAGCAAATCTGTGCAGTATCCCCTGGAAGCCGGAATGGTAACGAGTATTGAACCGGGATATTACGAACCGGGATGGGGCGGAATTCGCATCGAAAATCTCTATGTTGTCAGGGAAATGCCCTCCAAAAATGATAAAGTTTGGTACGGATTTGAATCGCTGACGTATATTCCCTTTGAGCGCAAATTGATAAATGTCGATCGGCTCTCCAAAACTCAACTAGCATGGTTGAATAATTATCACGCTTCGGTAGTCGAGAAACTGGAACCCGTACTTGATGCAGCAACAATTGAATGGTTGACACAAGCCTGCGCTGCGTTAGGTAATTTTGGTTTGTAGTAAGGACTTTAGTCCTCTTGAAAAATCAGAGGACTAAAGTAATCGTAGGGTGTGTCGCCATCAACAATCCCTAAAAAATATCCACAAGTTAACAGCGACGCACCTTCTGAGCAGAGACATTGTAAACAAACATAACATTAGACCTCTTGCAAAAATAGCTGGTATGGGCAAGATGCCCATCCCACAAAAAGTTTTTTCTGTTGTGGGATTGGCATCTTGCCCGTCCGAAAATTTGCTTAAAAGGACTTTTGCAAGAAGTCTATTTATTTGAGCGTAATCTTTTGTCAAAATAGTATAATTTCATACCCGTCAATTACCATCACAAAAACGGTTCGTAGTGTGGACTTCAGTCCGCAGCCTGAGAGCGGACTGAAGTCCGCACTACAAACCAATCTTATTCTCTTCTATCGAGCAGACATGATATAAGCAATACCCGATTGTTAAGGTTTTTGTCATTGCGCGACGCAATCTCCGTATCTACTTTGCACATCGCTTTACCCCCAACACAGTCCTATCCCCAGCATATTAGATTATAAATTCGCCTTAAGCAAACGTCTTTTCAATCCAGAGCGACTGCTATATTTATCGTGCAGTTGTTGAATCCGTGTTAAAAACTTAATTTGCTGCTTTTGATAATCAGCCAAATCTCGGAGTTTTAACAGTAAGGGCACTACTTCATCGTAAGACTTAGAAATTCCTTTTTGAATGAGAGCATCTATATCTTCCCAAGCAGCCGTTTCTCGCTTAGCCAAAGCTTCTAATTCTCTAATTCGTGCAGCTTGAGCTTCCTGTTTTTTTCTGTCTTCGTCCTGTTTTTCTTCCTTTTCTGCGCTTGCTAAAAGCTGACGAATTGTTCGTTTTCCGGGATTTTCCTCTTGCCTTAATTCCATCATTGCTGATAATTTTTTAGCCAATTCAACAGAGAGATTAGATTCTCCTTTGACTAACCGCAGTAAAAAAGTATCGACTTCAGAACGATCAAGTTTTTTGAGTGCTTCTTTGATGCTACTTTCGGGAAGTGAAGGTTTAGTAACACTCGCACTGATTGCAGCTTTGAGTAGATGCTCATCCACTTCAAAAATATCGATAAAAGCCTGTAACGATGAAGATAACTTACCGAAATTAGGAGGAACAGGTGGTTCTAGCCCTTCTTCATTATTTTCATCATCATCTCGCTCATCTTCTTCTTCGTCGTCGAGTTCATCAAGATAGGTAATCCCTTTCCGCCAAGCCAAATAAAGTAAACGATAATCTCCCTGCAAAATTTCCTGGCGCAAACCTATCAAAGAGGATAAATTTCCTTCTCCCTCTATCCACCCATCAAAACCTTTTTCCTCATTAATAGAAATTTCTAAAATGACAAAATCATTAATTTCCGAAACCTTAACTATATCTTCAACACAATATTTCTGCATCAGTTCGATATCAATTAAACCTTTGGGGAAACGAAACATTAGTTGCAAATATCCCCAATTAGCTATGTAAAACCTAGCATCGAAATATTTGACTAATAATTGTTTTTCTTGGCCCGGTAAGTCTGCATAGCTATAAACAAAGATAGCTCTATTAGAGCTTATTTGCGCGCGACTAGAGAGTTGGCTGAGTGCTTCTTGTTCGGATTGATTCAAACGTCGATCAACGCTTTGAAACTCGTAATATTGATATTCGCTCATTTGGAGTTATTCCAAGTACATAGAAGAGATGTCAAAGGCTTCTTCAGGCGTACCATAGAAACTGCCATTGTTGAACACACAAAGCTCATATTTTTCATTGCTATATGTATAAAAACCCAGAGCCCAAGCTTCTTCATCACTAAAGTAACGCAGCCGACATAGGTGAATGGGAGTATTTCGCCTTCGTTCTAAATATTCTTCACGAGATACGCCAAGGTCTTTGCTCGGAAAATCTAGGGGGACATCAGGTTCTGTATAGGCATCAACGTAACAAAACTGACTGCGAAAGCGGATGCCTAGGCGAGTGTACTTACCAGCATAGTTAGCAGCAGCATAATCGAGAATACGCTGCTTCACCCGTTCTTGAACGGCCGGAGGGATTTTCACTCCACCTGCATTTGGATCTTTTACCCAAGAGGACATTTCGCTGCTCCGGTAAAGTGGTGACAAATTTAGTTTAGAATAACTTGATAACCTTAGTGGCTAACATTTAATCAAACTTGATAATCAGACGCTCAAGTTTGCGATCGCCAGATTCAATATAGTTCTAGATATTTCTATTTTTGGAAAAAAGATTACGTTAACAATCAAAATTGCTGAGGCGGGTGACAAGCGCCTTGAGACGATCGCTTACTGGGCAAAAAAAAATAAAGGCTAGAAGTTTTATCTAGCCTTTATTTCATCAAATAAGCTGGTGACAAGACTCGAACTTGCGACAGGCTGATTACAAATCAGCTACTCTACCAACTGAGTTACACCAGCAGTGAAAATTAATATAGCAAACTTATACTCATTAGCGCAACCCCCCCAGCCATTTTTTTTTCAAATTCGCTCAAAACCCCTCCCGGTAAGGGCAAAACCGGAATTGTCTGCCCGCTGCCGACTGCCCACAGCCAATTAACTAATCGCACCGCCAAATCTTAATCGTCTGATCCGCGCTGCCGCTGGCGAGCAAATTGCCCGAAGGTGCGATCGCCACCGAGTACACCGTACCCGAATGTCCCTTAAGAGCGCTCAACAACTCCCCCGTCTGCAAATTCCAAATATTAATCGTATTATCATCGCAGCCACTAGCCAAAGTCAAACCGTCCCCACTGATAGCAACCGAATCGCCCCGACTCACATAATTCTGCAAAATATGCAGGGCCTCATTCATTCCTAAATTCGTTACACCCTTTCCCTTCCCAGGATTAGTATTTAAAATCCGCAACAAACTGCCCGTGTGCAAATTCCGCAGCTTAATCGTATAATCATTGCTCACGCTAGCAAGAATCTGACCATCAGGGGCGATCGCCACAGAATTCACCCCAACATTCAACCCCGAAAGAGTCCGCAGCAACTTGCCACTTTCCACATCCCAAACCTTGCTCGTCGCATCCGAACTGCCACTCGCCAATATTTTACCGTCTGGGCTAAAAACCACCGCATTCACATTGTCAGAATGACCCCTCAAAGTCCGCAACAACTTACCACTCCGCAAATTCCACAGCTTAATCGTATTATCAGCCCCGCCGCAGCTAGCAATTACCAGGCGCTTCGGATTAATCGCCACCGAATTCACCTCCATAGAATGTCCCGGAAAAGTACACAGCAAATCACCGTTGTGCAAATTCCAAAACTTAATTGTTTCGTCCGAACTGCCACTAACCAACATTTTTCCGTCATAGCTAATAGCAACCGAATTTACGCGATCGGAATGTCCCGTCAGAGTGCCAATTAATTCCGCTGTTTCTAAATTCCAAATCTTAATAGTTTTATCCCAACTACCGCTAGCCAGAATTTTGCCGTCAGGACTCATCGCCAGAGAATTCACAAACGATGAATGTCCCGGCAGCGTAAATACACACCGCCATTTCTGATGTTTTAATTTGTGAGCTAATTCATTTGCCCGTTTAGATGCAGCGTCCACTTCCTCTCTGCGTTTGAGTTCAGCTTCCTCCAAACGCTGGCGTTCCGCCTTAGCTTTCGCCTCTCGCAGCGCCAGCCGCCGCATCTCTCCCTTATAGACTATTCGCTGCTGCTCCTGAATTTCTTTAAGAGTTTCAATATACGGTTGGGCCCAATCTTTAGAAAACCATTCCAGAGCAAATTCGGCTTCTAATTTAAATAACTGAGGTTCGTGAGTAAAATCGATATTTAAATAATACAAATCAGCTAAAAAAGCCGCCAATAACTTGTGAATAGTCACAATTATTTGCCTAATAATCCGCAGACTCAGCTTTTTGTCTTTTCCCTCCGCCTCCAACTGGTGATAAACCTCTTCCCAATTCCACGGCTGCATCGCCACTAGAGAAACGCTCTGATTGATGACTCCCCAAAAACCAACATGAAAATTAACTTCATAATCGCTGATATCGCTGTACAGTATAGCTGTCGGTACGGGAGACAACACAGTCTGCAACCGCTCCACATCTATATCAGAAATCGATTTTTTGAAATAGTCTCCGTAAAACTGAACCGGGCACAAATCTCCCTGCGGGGGGTAGTGCTGGTTCAAAAAAGCTCTCAACTTAGCCGGCAGCTCGATATTCAGATTGTGGCGAAACGAATCAGGGCAATCTTCGCTAATTTTTGCGGGAGCAACTAACACCAGCAATCGGTGCTGCTGCTGCTGTAAAATCTGTTCAGTTTCTTGCCTGCTCAAATTAGAAAACCAGTTGTCCCTGTCCCAAATAGTTTGAATTTCGGTCAGTTTAACTCGAATTGCTTCTGATTGAAACTCCCGCATTAAGTCGCGGCAAATCCGGCTAATTGACCGCTTATCTCTTACTTCTTGTGCCTTAATTCGATTAGCGCGTTCTTCCTTTACCCATTCTTCTGCGTCGGCGAGGGCGATTAATTCTTGTTCTCTGGCCTGCTGCCGCTGCAAATATCTCACTTGTGCTTTAATCCAGCGAGGGTCTTTTTTGATTTGCTGGTTTAAAGCTGAAGAACCAGACGGCTCAATTTCTGCATAGCGTTCGTTGACAGCGCTTGCTCCCAATCTTTCTCCCAATTCAGAGGCTACAGGCTTCAACAGTTCAATTAGGGTGTCTGAGACGGGGCGGGGTAAGGACATACCAGTTAAAACTTTTTCTTACTTAAGGACGATCGCGCGAGTCAGGCATATCTCCCTGGGGCGGGGACTCTTGGCAGGGCTATTACATTGGGGCGATCGGCCGATTGTATCCGTAAGGCGTATCGTGCAGCCGCGCAATTTTACCACCTTAACTCAATAATAGTATCTATATAATAGTTTACATTTTACCGCGCATCAGACTCAAAAACACCGAGGCAAAAGACTTCAGGATATTCGATCGACCCTGAGTTCCCCCCATTCGTTTTTTTTGTTGCCATTTGACTCGCTCTTGTCTATAATCGTACTTCACAACCATAATTACGGTATTCCGACCCAATAACCGTACTTTTTCTAGAGGAACAAATATAATGAGCCCGTGGCAACGCTTAACTCAACACCTTCACTGGCCGCAACAGCCATCAGCCAGCACAAATCAATCATTTACTGCACTGAAAAGATTTGTGTCGCTATTTTTAGTGGGAATAAGTTTAAGTCTAGCCGTTGCATCCTGCGGTCAGGGAACCACCAACAACCCCGCAGCCACTCCAAGCGGTGCTACCCCAGCAGCCAACAAAGGTAACGTAGAATTAACCCTCGTTTCCTTCGCCGTCACCAAAGCCGCCCACGAAGCCATAATTCCCAAATTCATAGAACAATGGCAAAAAGAAAAAGGCCAAACCGTCACATTCAACCAAAGCTACGGCGGTTCCGGTTCCCAAACTCGGGCAGTAATTGACGGTTTAGAAGCAGACATTGTACACCTAGCCCTCGCCCTCGACACTGCAAAAATCGAAAAAGCCGGACTCATTGAGCCCGGGTGGGAAAAAGAAGTCCCCAACGAAGGCATAGTCAGCAAATCCGTAGCAGCCATAGTCACCCGCGAAGGCAATCCCAAAAACATCAAAACCTGGGAAGATTTAAGCCAAGACGGAGTAAAAGTGATTACTGCCGATCCTAAAACATCAGGCGTTGCCCGTTGGAATTTCCTCGCACTTTGGGGCTCGGTTGTTAAAACCGGAGGAGACGAAGCCAAAGCATTAGACTTTACTAGCAAAGTCTACAAAAACGTCCCGATTCTGACTAAAGATGCCCGCGAAGCCACCGATGTATTTTTCAAACAAGGGCAAGGCGACGCCTTAATTAACTACGAAAACGAGATTCTTCTGGCAGGTGAGAAAGGCGAAAAACCGACTTATACTATTCCCGAAGTCAATGTTTCGATCGACAATCCGATTGCCATTGTCGATAAAAACGTTGATAAACACGGTACTCGCGAAGTCGCCGAAGCATTTGTCAAGTTTCTCTACACCCCAGAAGCTCAGCGAGAATTTGCCAAACTCGGCTTCCGCCCAGTAGATGCGACAGTAGCGGCGGAACCAGAATTTGTCAAAAAATATGCCCCCATCAAAACCCTATTTACTGCTCAAGACTTAGGAGGTTGGAAAGAGATTCAGCAGAAATTCTTCGATGACGGAGCTGTTTTTGACAAAATCCAAGGTTCAATTAAACAGTAAAAAAACAGAATGCCCAGAGCCCCGACTTCCCCGAAGTTGTCGGGGCTCTAAAAGATTCACTATTCTTGACAACTCAAAACTATTCACTTATGGCTGTATCATCTCCAACCAGCAACCCTGAGTCTCCGATCGAAAATATCAAAAAGGCGATCGGCAAAATCACATTACCTTGGGGAATCACCCTAGGCTACCTCAGCTTAATGCTATTGCTCCCAGTTGCAGCAATGCTGCTGAAAGCCAGCACAGCAAACCCCGCCGAATTTTGGAAAATTGCCACCAGTCCTATCGCCCTTTCCGCCTACGATGTCACCTTCTTTACGGCATTAATTGCGGCATTAATTAACGGAGTATTCGGCACCTTGATTGCCTGGGTATTAGTCCGCTATGACTTTCCCTTAAAACGGGTTGTCGATGCAGCAGTCGATTTACCTTTTGCACTGCCCACCTCCGTCGCGGGTTTAACTCTCGCCACAGTTTACAGCGATAACGGCTGGATCGGCGGGCTGTTTGCACCCTTGGGAATCAAAATCTCATTTACTCGCTTGGGCGTAGGAATAGCAATGATCTTTATTTCCTTGCCCTTTATCGTGCGGACTGTACAGCCAGTTTTAAACGAAATGGAAAAAGACATCGAAGAAGCAGCTTGGTGCTTGGGTGCTTCTCAATTTCAAACCTTCTGGCGAGTAGTTTTACCACCGCTGTTTCCGTCTATTTTAACCGGAATTGCCCTCGGATTTTCGCGAGCAGTTGGCGAGTATGGCTCTACTGTAATTGTAGCTTCTAACATACCATTCAAAGATTTAATCGCACCCGTATTAATTTTTCAAAGATTGGAACAGTACGACTATGCCGGAGCAACTGTTATCGGCACTATCCTGTTAGGTATTTCCCTGGCAATGCTGTTCGCAATTAATCTATTACAAGCATGGAGAAGACGCTATGACGGCTAATATCAATTCACCCGCTGATTACAAATTTCCGCCCGCAGGTTCTAGTCGGAGTCAGGAGAAATCCTGGGTAAAACCTACTTTAATCGGAATTGCGAGTGGCTATCTTGCTCTCGTCTTATTTATTCCCATGCTCAACGTTTTTTACCAAGCTTTCAGAAAAGGATTTGAGCCATTTTTTTCTAACTTAACCTCGCCCGATTTTCTGCACGCAGCCCAACTTACCCTGATAATTTCTCTGATAGTTGTGCCTGTAAATACAGTCTTCGGTTTGTGTGCAGCCTGGGTAATTGGCCGCAATAAATTTCGGGGGCGCACGCTATTAATCAGCATTTTAGACGTGCCGTTTGCCATATCACCCGTAGTTGCAGGTTTAATGATTGTACTGCTTTACGGTAGGGTGGGATGGTTCGGGCCGTGGCTGGAGGCGGCCAATATCAAGGTTATTTTTGCCTTCCCTGGAATGGTGCTGGCTACTGCTTTTGTTACCTTACCTTTTGTGGCCCGCGAAGTAATTCCTGTTTTGGAAGAAGTGGGGACAGATCAAGAAGAAGCGGCGAAAACTTTGGGAGCAAATGACTGGCAAATTTTCTGGAACGTCACGCTTCCCAGTATTCGCTGGGGATTGCTTTACGGAGTTATTTTGACCAATGCTAGAGCAATGGGAGAATTTGGAGCCGTCTCTGTAGTGTCGGGAAATATTGCTAAAAAAACCCAAACTTTGCCTTTGTTTGTAGAGGATGCTTACAAGCAGTACGCGACGCAAGCCGCATTTTCAGCGGCGGTAATTCTAGGTTTTTTAGGAGTTGTTACCCTCGTGCTTAAGGAGATTTTGGAACGAAAAACTAGCATTAAAGAAGTTGAATAATAGTCATTAGTCCTTAGTCATTGGTCATTAGTCATTAGGACGGTAGGTGCCCACGGTACACCTCATCCCTGAAATCAATAAATATTAGGAGGCTGAAATGTTAGCTCACAACACTAGCCAAGCTGAATTTGAGGCGAGCGACGATTTTCACAAAACCCAAGAATCAGATATTCCCAAATCTGATAGTGGCGATAGCAGACCAACTCAAACCCGCATTCGCATTCGTGTTCCTAAAGAGTACCATCAGGAACCTGTCATCTCTAACCTGATTTCTGAATACGGTTTGACGGTTAATTTCAATGCTGCTTTCTTGGGTGTCAAAACCTTAGAGGACGGTTGGTTTGATTTGGAACTTAACGGTACAAGTCAACAGATTGAAAGTGCTCTAATTTATCTCAATGATTTAGATGTGGAAATCTGGAGCAATTCCAATAAGCCCGATGAAGAAACTTGGTAATTAGCCAGTCTTGGACGCAGAAAGCGGGAAGAGGAGTTAAGATTCTGGACCCAAACGCAGAATTTTCTTTCCTCTTCCCGCTTTATTGAGTCTCATAGTGTTCAGGAATGTTAGTCATGAGTCAGCATTCATCAGTCATATCTATTTCTGTAAAATAACAGTTATCACGTTTGTAGTGAGGAATGCACGTCCTCTGAGTTTTATAAGGGCTTGCATTCCTCACTACAAACCTATTTGATTGCGGTTGTTCGTTAGCGAAGCCCGCCCTTACGGGGGCTACGCCAACGAAGAGGAGCGCACATACATATCATTGAGCAGCCAACAACTACCAAATAATATCAGCTTATAGCTAATAACCGTGACTGATAACTCTTGACTCACAAATATAGATTGCCATTGGTTAATTATTTGATTGACAATTTTTATAAAATCTGGTATCTTATCCATCTCTAGTAGCTCAGAAAAACAGCGCGCAAGTTTCGTCCAACATTTTGGGAAACAGCCGGAACAATATCCCCCTTTAAAACTTCTCAACAATCAAACTAACTCAGTTAGGGCAGGGGATCATAAAAAGAAGTTTTTGTCAATATTCAATTTAGGTGAAAGTTAAGTTAGGTGAAAGTTAGGGGCGATCCTCGAAGAGGGCTTCGCCAACGACTCTCATCCGCAGCGGAAAAAGCTCGATCGCTGCTGCGGTTGGTTTGTGCTATGAATTTGATGTGTGTGTGTACCAGGAGAATTTAATCATGGAACTCTATAAAAGACAGAAACACCAGATAGTTTTTGCAGATTCACAAGTTAAAGATTGCGAAAGTTTAACAGAAACCGCAAATCCCGATACAGAAATTGTTATTCTGAAAGCCGATCGCGACGGCATCGAGCAAATCGCCGAAACACTTAAACAGCGGAAAAACATTGCAGCCGTCCACATTTTGTCTCACGGCGAAGCAGCCAGCTTGCAACTGGGAGCGACAGAGCTCAATCTCAGCAACATTGAAAGCTACCGCAATTATTTAGAAACATGGTTTGCTTTGCCAGCAGTCGAAGCAAACTCGAACTCTCCAGTTACAGCTAAACCCGAAATTCTGCTTTACGGTTGCAACGTCGCAGCCACAGAAGCAGGTGTGGCTTTCGTGGAAAGGCTGAGCCAGCTCACCGGGGCAAATATTGCCGCTTCCGATAACTTGACCGGGAATGCAGCGTTGGGTGGAGACTGGGAACTCGAAGTAACTACGGGCAACATAGAAACACCTTTGGCATTTTCGGCTGAGGCGAGGGAAGCTTACAGCGCAGTTTTAGTCGCCACATTTGGCGAACTGCGCGATGCGATAACTCTGGCTAACGCTTTGCCCAATGCAGACACGATTGCCATCACAGGCAACATCACCTTCGCGCCCGGACAGGTTCTGCCCAGGATTTCTACCCCTATCACCTTTACCGGTGGCGGTTTCGCCCTCAATCTCGGCAATAACCGGGGCTTCTTCATCGACAGCGCCACTACCGCAGTTACATTTTCCAACCTGACAATTACCGGCGGCATATCTACAGGCGCTGCTGGCACAGGTGGCGGCGGCGGTGCAGCGGGCATGGGCGGGGCACTATTTATCAACAGCGGCACTGTCACAGTTGACAGCGTGACCTTTACTGGCAACAGTGCTACCGGCGGCGCCGGCAGCGCGGCCCCCGTCGCTCCCGCGGCAGCAGGCCCTGGCGGCAACACCGATTTTGCAGGCCTGTTTCCCTTCGTTTCAGCAGGTGGCCCCGGTCAAACCGGTCTTCCCGGGTTGACAAGCATCGGCGCTGCTGGTGGCCCGGGCGGCAACGGCGGCAACGGCGGCGCGGGCAGCGGCGGATTACCAGGCACAGGTCTTAACGGCGGCGTCGGCGGCGCTGGCGGTACGGGCGGCCCTGGTACGGGTGGCACGAACGGCGGTACGGGCGGCGCTGGCGGCGCTGGCGGCGCTGGCGGCCTCGGAGGAGGGGGTGGCGGCGGCGGCAACGGCGGCGCTGGCGGCGTCGCCGGCACTGGCACAGCAGGTGCAGCCGGCATTGGCGGCATTGGCGGGGCTGGCGGCTTCGGAGGCGGCGGTGGCGGCGGTGGTGTGGGTGGCAACGGCGGGGCTGGCGGCTTCGGAGGAGGCGGCGGCCGCGGTACAGTAGGCGGACTCAGCACGACCGTCGGAGCTTTCACCCCGGGCGGCGCAGGCAGCCCAACTGGCGGAGGTGGCGGTGCTGGTTTGGGAGGCGCAATTTTTGTTAATACTGGCAGTTTGACCCTGAACAACAGCACTTTGTTCAGCAATACAGCAACGGGAGGTGCTGCTGGCGCTGCGGACGCTACACCTGGCCAGGGGGCGGGAGCCGCGATTTTTGTCAACACCGGCGCTACTGCAACTCTCACTAACAACACCATCACTGCTAATACTGCGGCTGCGACTGCTCCGGCTGTTGCTGTCGGCGGGGGTATTGCTACTAACGGCGGTACTGTGAATGTCAGAAATACTATAGTTGCTGGCAATTTGGGGGGCGCAAATCCTGACGTGTTCGGAACCTTCGCTGCCACCAGTATCAACAATTTGATCGGCAACGTTGCTGGCAGCAATTTACCTGTCGCCCAGCAACTGACAGTTCCTATAGGAAATGTGATCGCACCTGCAGCAGGATTGAACGAGGCTACAGCGGTTCCCGTAACTTATGCTTTGGCGGACAGCACTGCGACACCTAATCCGGCGATCGATGGCGGCGACGCCGCCGCGGCTGCGGCTGCCGGGGCAACTGACCAGCGGGGTGCTGGCTTTCCCCGGACGATCGGCAGTGCTGTTGATATCGGTGCTTATGAATACGGCCCGATCGTCACAGGCCTTAAATTCAACGACCTTAACGGGGATAGCCTGCAAGGTGCCGCGGCCACTGAACCAGGTCTTCCGGGCTGGGTCATTTCTGTAGGCACGAAGAGCGCTACTACCGCAGCCGACGGCACTTACACCATCCGCGACGTAAAAACAGCTACTCCGATTACAGAAGCGCCACCCGCTGGAACGCCTGCGACTGCTTGGGTGCAGACTGTCGGCCCGACTCCGGCAAATACGGGTATTGTTAATGTCACCGGTGCCAACTTCGGTAATTTCCAGAAAACATCGATCGCGGGCAAAACCTACACCGATCTCGCGGGCAACGGCTTCACGCCCGATGACACCGTATTAAACGGCATCACCGTTAACTTATACAAAGATACCAACGCCAACGGCACCCTAGAAGTCGGCACAGATACGGTTGTCGGCACTGCCCAAACCACTGCGGGAGCCGGAGATTACACATTCTCGGATATCGGCCCCGGCAATTACCTGATACAAGCCACTGCCCCAGCCAACTCCACTATCTCTTTCCCCGCTGCCGCCATTCCCGTTACCGCCCAAAGCGGTACTCCCGTCACCGGTCAAAACTTCGGCGTTTTCCAAAACATCACCGTTAGTGGCACCAGCTTCACCGACCTCACAGGCAACGGCTTCTCTGCTGACGACACCCCCCTCAACGGCACTACCGTTCGCTTGTTCAAAGATACTAACAATAACAGCACTTTAGATACGGGTGACGCGGAAATCGCCTCTCAAGCTACCGGTACAGCGCCAGCGGCTGCTGGTACTTATAGCTTTCCCAACGTCGGCTCCGGTCGGTACTTTGTGAGAGAAGACGTACCGACTGGTTTCTCACAGACCGCCGGCCCGACTTTTTATCCAATTAACCCGGTCAGCGGCACAAACATTACGGCTCAAAACTTCGGCAACTTCCAGTTGGGCAAAATCAGCGGGATTAAATTTAACGATCTCAACAAAAATGGCACTCAAGATTTGCCAGCAGAACCACCCCTAGGAGGCTGGACAATCTACCTGGATACCAACAACAACGGCGTGCAAGACCCAGTAGCCGCCGAAACTGGCACCAACGCCACCGTCACCGATGTCGCCGGTAAGTACCAGTTCACCAACTTGCCAGCCGGCACCTACAACGTCCGGGAAGTGCCACAAACCGGCTGGACGCAAACCGCGCCCCCTGCCAGCGCTGCCACGCCGCCCATTTCCGGCGCGTTTACGATCGCCGTCACCAGCGGCACCGACTCCCAAAACAACAATTTCGGCAACTTCAAGCCCAACTCGATTAGTGGTCTGAAGTTCAATGACCTCAACAACAACGGGGTACAAGATACCGGGGAACTAGGGCTTGCCAACTGGCAATTCTTCCTGGATACCAACAACAACGGTACTCTCGACACCGGGGAACCGAACACCCGAACCGATCCCGCAGGCAACTACAAATTCTCCGATTTGTCAGCAGGAACCTACAAAGTGCGGGAAGTCTTGCAGCCTACTTGGACGCAAACTATCCCCAACCCCGCCGACATCACTGTCACCAGCGGTCAAGACATCGCTAACATCAACTTCGGCAACTTCCAGTCGAGCACTATCAGCGGTCAAAAATTCAATGACCTCAACAACAACGGCGTTAAGGATGCCGGAGAATTGGGGCTAGGTAACTGGCAAATATTCCTCGACAGTATCAATCCCGATGGCATCTTTCAGCAGGGCGAACCGACTACCATCACCGATGCCGCGGGCAACTACACTCTCCGAGATATACCCGCAGGTACTTACCAGGTAAGGGAAGTCCAGCAAAACGGCTGGACGCAGACGACCCCTAACCCCGCTCCCGTTACGGTTAATCCCTCGGATAACATCACCGGCATTGACTTCGGGAACTTTTTGCCGCAACCCGGAGCGATCCGAGGTCTGAAGTTCCGAGACACAAACAACAATGGCACTCAGGAGGCTGGAGAGCCGGGTTTACCCAATTTCCAAATTCAGTTAACCAATGTCGTAGCTGGAACTGCTCCTGCTCCTGTTACTACTACCACAGACAACAGCGGCAACTACCTGTTCGCGAACCTAACGCCGGGAACCTACCGTGTCCGGGAAGTCAACCAAACTGGGTTCACCCAAAGCACACCCGAACCCGCCGACATCACCCTAACTTCGGGCGCTATTGTCAGCGGCATCAACTTCGGGAACTTCCCGACGCCGACGCCGACACCGACGCCGACACCTGCACCAACACCGCCGACACCGCCGACATCGCCTGCACCGACGCCTGCACCTGCACCTGCACCGACGCCGACACCTGCACCTGTACCGACGCCGACACCTGCACCTGTACCGACGCCGACACCTACACCTGTACCGACGCCGACACCTGCACCTGTACCGACGCCGACACCTACACCTGTACGGACAGATTTGGTTTGCCCTGAGAACTTCCCCAGGATCGCTACTCCCAATGAGTCCGGCACTTCTTCAGCGGGTAATGTGATCAACGGCCCTAACGGCGACGATACGATCGTCGGTAGTGTCGGCAATGACTCTATCTTCGGGTTGAGCGGCAACGATTTGATCTTTGGTCGAGGGGGCGCCGACTACATCAATGGCAATATGGCCAACGATACTATCTACGGAGGCATCGATAGCGATACTCTCTTCGGTGGCAAAGGGTTTGACCTGATTTTTGGTGATCGCGGTAACGATACGATTTATGGCAATCGTGGCAATGACTCTCTTTCTGGTGACGAAGGCAATGACGTATTGTACGGCGGCAAAGCCGATGACGTAATTTTGGGAGGCGCTGGCGACGACGTGCTGATTGGCGATCAAGGCAATGACACTCTCTGCGGCGGCGAGGGTAACAATACCTTAATTGGCGGTAGCGGCGATGATGTGCTCTTTGGTGGCAGCGGCGCTGACTTGCTCTTTGGCGGCATTGGCAGCGATACCCTCGTCGGTGGCAGTGGCAGCAATGGCTTTGTCTTGTCAGCGGGCGGAGGAATTGACACCATTATCAACTTCACCCAAGGGGTGGATTCGCTGGTGTTGGTGGGAGGCTTGGACTTCAATCAACTTTCATTGACCGAAACTAACGGCTCGACGGCGATCGGAATCGCCAACAGCGACCAGATTTTGGCTATAGTGACGGGCGTGCAGCCGAGCCAGTTATCGGCTCAGAGTTTTAGCTTGTTGGTTTAGTCCGCAGATCAAACTCGGCAGTTGAAACCGAGCATACACTTGCCAGTCGTCCCAGCAGAGACGGACTACCCGAAAGTAGAGCCTCTAAACCCATGTTTAGAGGCTCTGCCAAAGAAGGGGAATGAATTCCGTTCCCCTTCTTTGGTCAAATTTGTTCGAGATATTTCAGCAAGTCGGCCATTTCTTGCGGACTCGGCTGAAACTGGGGCATGGGTGGGGTTTGCCCGCTGGTGACTTGGCGGATCAGATCGAATTCGGATTTGCGATCGGACACTCCGTGCAAGTTGGGCCCGACTTGACTGTCTGAAACGGATATGTGACAACCCGCACAGTTCATTTGAAAGATGGCGGAACCCTGAAACGGGTTGCCCGTGAGGGATAGTACACTTTTGACGTAAGGATCGGCGACTTGAAAGTGACGAATTGTGATAATTGCCAACATGATGGCAAGCAACACCGCTAGCGCAAATATGGCAAGTCGCTCGATCGGGTTTTTAATTTCATTCCTGGCAAGTTGGTTATTCAAAGGAGTTCAATTAAAAATAGTATCTACAAGAAAATTTATTTCTCATAACATAGCTTAATCGTTCGCAGCGGGGAGAGCAAGCTCTGAGACCCACGGAAGGCTGCTTTTGGGAAAATTCATCTGTATAAGTGCTGGTAATATTAAAAATAGGTTGTTAAATCTTAACGTTAAGGAGCTCTCATGGTAGAACCGCTGCTTTCAGGTATTGTTCTGGGTCTAATCTTTGTTACTCTGTCGGGGCTGTTTTTTGCTGCTTATCAGCAGTACAAGCGCGGCGATCAGTTGGGTATCAATAAGTAAAAGGGGCTACAGTCCCTCACTCAGGCTGTCAGGGGGAGGGGGAATTGGGCATGGGGAATTGGGCATGGGGCATGGGTTATTAAATCGGCCTACTGACTTCTTCCCTCTTCCTTTTTCCCTCTTCCTTTTTCTCTCTTCCTTCTTCCATCCGTTACATCCGTTACCGAATCCGTTGCCGAACTTCCCTCTTCCTTCTTATCGACATCCGTTACATCCGTTACCGAATCCGTTGCCGAACTTCCTTCGTTAAAGATATCGATCGAGAATAGCAGCAGTTTCCAGGCCCGTCTTTTCCCAGCTAAATAGTTTTGCTCTGGCTAAACCGAGTTCCCGCAAGTGCGATCGAACTTTGGCATCGAGTGCAAGCTCTTGCATAGCATCGGCAATTTCCTCGACGCTGTAGGGATTAACTAATAAGGCTGCACCCCCCGCCACTTCTGGCATTGAAGACAGGTTAGAGGTGATGACAGGAGTGCCACAGGCCATTGCTTCGAGCACGGGGAGCCCGAATCCTTCCCAAAGACTGGGGAATACAAGGGCGATCGCTTGGTTGATAACTTTGGGCAAGTCGGCTGCGGGGAGGTAATCTAAGAATTTTACTTGATCGACCAATCCCAATTCTTGAACCTGCGCCTTCAGCAGTGGCGTATAGCGTTTGTCTTCCGAACCTGCTATCCACAATTCGTACTCGGAACTCTGCTGCAAAGCAGCAAACGCTGCTACCACTCGCTGCACATTTTTATATGGATTGTGGCGGCCGATATAAAGAAAATAATTGCTTGTTGGTAAGTCTAAAAAACGGAAAAAGCTGGTATCATATCCCGGAAAAATTGGCGTAATTAAATTAGTAGGAATATTGCAAAAATTAGCGATATCTTTGGCTGTTGATTCTGAGTCGCAAATGACGTGTTGAGCCTGCCGCAGCACTTGGGGAATGTAGTAGCGGTGGTAAGGTGTCAGAGGATCGAAGCGGCGGGGAAATCGCAGCGGTATCAAGTCATGTACTGTAATAATATAGCGGCAACCTGCAAATAGAGGAGCTTCGGGAATTGGGGAAAATAACAGGTTAGATTTTAGCTGTTTGTAAATTTTGGGGAGTTGGGTTTGTGTCCATAACAATCGGTTGATGTGTCCTTTGCTTCCTTGTTCTGGTGTTAGATTGGCGGGGATTTGGTAGCAGTTGTTATTGGGAAATTTTTCTGCTGTTAGTAATGTTGGGTTGAGGGATTTTAGGTGAGGAAATAGGTTTTTAGCGTAAATGGCTAAGCCGGTTGGTTTGGAAATTAGGAAGGAGAGGTTGATGAGCAGGTTGGATTGGGGATTGGGCATGGGATAATATGTAGATTGCGGTTTTTGGGTGGGATTTTTTTTAACCGCAGAGGGCGCAGAGGACGCAGAGAGGAGAAAGGAAGAGAGGGGAGATTTAAAGATATTGTTGTAAGATGTTGGCGGTTGCTTTTCCGGTTTTGTGCCAGCTAAATTGAGATGATCGGGCTAAACTAGCAGTTTTTAAGTTCGATCGCACTTTTGAATCTGTGGCTACTGTTTGCATGGCTTCGGCTATTTCTGGGACGCTGTAAGGATTGACTAATAATCCGGCATCTCCGGCTACTTCTGGCATCGATGACAGGTTGGATGTGATGACGGGTGTGCCGCAAGCCATTGCTTCTAAAATTGGTAAGCCGAATCCTTCCCAAAGTGTAGGGAAAACTAGGGCGATCGCCTGATTCATCAGTACGGGCAATTGAGAATAGGGAACGTAACCGAGAAACTTTACCAAAGATTGTAAACCTAATTCTTCAACTTGTGCTGTCAACTGCGGTGTGTAGGCATTGGGAGGTCCTGCTAGCCACAATTCGTAATTTGCGCGATCGGGCAAATTCGCAAATGCAGCAATTAATCTTTCCAAGTTTTTGTAAGGATCGTGTCTGCCGGTATAAAGAAAATAATTTTTGGCTGGCAAGTCCAGATATCTAAAATTAATATTATCGCAAGCTAGGGAAATTGCGGTCATTTTATGACCCGGAATCTGGAAAAAGTTAGCAACATCGATCGCCGTTGCTTGAGAATCACAAATAATGTGTTCGGCTTGCCGCAAAACCTGCGGTATGTAGTAGCGGAAATAAGCTGTTAATCTAGAGAAACGCTGGGGAAATCGCAAAGGAATTAAATCGTGAACTGTGACGATGTAGCGGCAGCCGGAATACAAAGGTGCTTCGGGAATTGGGGAAAATATCAGGCTTGATCCCAATTCTTTGTAAATCTTTGGCAAGTTGAATTGAGTCCACAGTAGCCTGTTAATTTGGCCTTTCGGGCCGCGATTCGGTGTCAGAGTTTCGGGGATTTGATAGCAACTATAATTGTCAACTTGCTGGGAAACAAGTAATGTGGGTTCTAGCTGTTGCAGTTGCGGGAAAAGATTAGTTGCATAAGTTCCGATTCCCGTTGGTTCAGGACTTAAGAAGGATAAATTAATTAAAAGTGGGTTAGACACGCTTGAATTAGCCTTTAAATTCGATCGAGCATTTGAGCTATATCGGCAGGATTCGGCAGCCGAATTGTAGCATACTCTTGGTGAATAATCTCAAAAAAACTATTGACTTTTTTATCGAAACGTGCAAGTCTAAAGTTCTGACTACGTTGCTGTGCACCAGCTTGAAGTTTTGCTAGCAAATCGGGATTAACAATTAGTTGATGTGAATGCTGGCACAGTTCCTCAACGGTATTGAACAAAAAGCCCGATCGCCCATGTTCGACAATTTCCGGTTGGCCGCCACCGTTGAAAACAATCGGAGCACAACTATTTTGCATTGCTTCTACAGTGGCCATCCCGAAATGCTCAAATCTTTGAGGATTGACTTCACCCAAACCGCACCCGTGCCAAAATATGCTCGCTCTAGCATAAAGTGATTTTACCTCATCAAAGTCAGCATTGACTTTTAGCTCGATCGCCCTTGAATCTTGCTTCAATAAATTCTGAACAGTCTTTAAATAAGGATTTTTCGGAATGCTGCTGCCGACTAAAATTAGTCGCCATCCTTGAAAATCTTCTGGATAATCGGCTAGCAAACAGCGGAAAGCTTTAATTAGTTCAATTTGCTTTTTTGTTCCCCCAGCTTCAAACTGTCCCACCGCCAAAATTATTTTTTCTTTCGGCACTTTAACTGTTGCAATTTCTACCGGCGGATAAAGCAGAAAAGTTGGCTGTAGGTTCCAGCGTTTCTCCAACCACTTAACAGTAAATTGACTGTTGGCAATAATGAAAGTGTAGTCATCGACAGCAAAGTGACGGTTCCGGAAGGTATTGGGAAAGTGGCAGAAAAATATTGAGATTGGCGACAGTGGCTTGACTTTTTCCAGTTGGTTTGCGTTGATGAAAATATCGTAGTTTTTGCTTTCTCTGGCAATTTCATCAAAGGGATTGTCCATATCCTCCACGATAATGCTAGAATCAATGCACTGCATTCCGCGTTTCTCGTAAAACGCCAAGGGAATAATTTTAATTTTGCATCCTGAAAGGTTGAGTCCGTACCACGATTCTAAGTCGGAAACAGCAACTGGTTTGTTGGCGATAAAAGTAATGTCAAATTCATTTTGCAGCAGCGAGGCGAGGGTAGCGACGTATTTTTGACCGCCACCAATAAAATGCAGTCCGTGATCGTAAATGGCGATCGACATTTTGCGATCGCCCCGAACCACCTGCAATCGAGATAAAATGCGATCGATCTGCATCCGACTGTAAATCACCCCCAACTTTTCCGACAACTGTGGCAATACAGTTTCAATGATTTCTGGTTTCTGATAATCTAGAAGTTTTTTAATCGCTACAAATAAACTCTCGAACAGCAAATCGTACTGCTTGTTAGTAAAAAAATCAGAAGTATGAATTCCTTTGACTAATTGCAAAGGTTCATGTTTTGCCAAATACAAAAACCGATTGCGGTTGCAGAAATACTCGGTAAGTTTGCTGCCTTTACTCGAACCCCGATACTCGTGATGGGCGATAGCTGCGGGAGTATAAAGCATTTTCCAACCGCGTTTGTGGCACCGTTTTGCAAACTCCACATCCTCAAAATACATCACAAAATCTTCATCTATCGGCCCTACATCTTCGAGACATTCCCTGCGGAAAAGCACCGCCGCCCAACAAAGCCCTTCGACTTCCCTTTCTGTATCGTACTGTCCCGCATCTTTCTCGCCAAAGCCGACATCTTGCCAATAAAAATTAGGTAATTGCTGAATACCTGCGCTGTTAATTCGCCCGTCTTTAAACAACAATTTGCCGCTAGTCGCACCTACTTCTTTATTAGTTTGTAGCCGTTTTACAAGAATATCTAACCAGCGAGTGTCAAGGGTAGCATCGTTATTTAGAAAGCCGATATATTGCCCTTTTGCTTCGCTGATGCCGAGGTTGAGGGCTTTAGCAAAGTTGTTGGCGGAGTTGACAAAAATCCGAACTTTTGGAAATACTTCGCGCAGGAAAGTAACGGAATCGTCTTGAGAACAATTATCAATTACAATTAAGTCGAGTTGCGATTCGGGATACGCAAGTTTTTGTAGAGATTTTAAGCAATCTTTCGTGTGGCGCAGACCGTTATAGTTGACTATAATTAACGAACATATGGGCAGTGTGGTCATCTTTGATGCTTTATTTTTGTCGATCGAGCAATTCAGCGGTAATCTTCTCTAAAATAGCAGTATGTTGCTGCTGCACTGCTTTAATTCGCTCTATTTCCGACTGAAAAGTGGCGATCGCATTTTGTTGAGTCTCAAGCTGTGCTCTAACTTCCGCCGATCCGCTGCTGAATTCAGCTTGAATTTTTTTCTCTAAGCTTTGTTGATTTTCTTGCAATTTTTGCAATTGTATGCTCAATGTGTGCACGACCCTGGTATTAGCGAAATTGTAAATAACTTGACGTTCGAGTACGGGTCTGAGCAATTTTCGGACTATTTTTCTAACGGCGATGACTGCGGAACCCAGCCGCCTTTGGTAAGAGGTAATGGGGATGTTATAAATGTCGAAACCTGCCTTTAAAAGGGCGATGTCTTCGTCATCTTCATTTTGGGCGATCGCACTATTTTCTGTTCCCAACAGGGGCGGCTCAGCAATACCAATTCGCGGCTCCAAAGTTTGTCGCAATTTAAGTATTATCTGTTGAGTTGGTATTTCTTCGTACTGCAAACTTTCCTATCCTTTATATAACTTACTATGACTTATTATGGAACAGGCATCTTTGTTGTTTCAATCATTATAACTAATTGTGGAACAGGCATCTTGCCTGTTCAAGGGCGGGCAGGATGCCCAACCCCTACTCTTCACAAGAAAATTCATCTCTTGTTAAATCAGGATTATTGCTTCCGATATTGGCAATATGTCAATTTAAACTAGCTCAATTTGACTGTCATCACCAATCATAAACCGCAGAGCTTTTGGACGGGGGGGCGCATTGGTTAGTTTAGCTCGCTGCCCGATCACGCTGTCAACAATTCGCTGGTGAATGCCAACTATTTTCGCCCCTTGCAATATTACACTGTGTTCGATATCAGCATCAATCATCGTCACGCGATCGGCAATACTGCTGTAAGGCCCGATAAAGCAATTTTCAATGCGACAATTTTCCCCAATTACCACCGGCCCGCGCACGGTAGAATTAATGATTTCCGTTCCTTCCCCTATTTGCACTCGTCCGATAATTTGACTTTTTGCGTCTACTTTTAATTCTGTTGAAGCTACGATACAGCTATCTAAAATGATTTGGTTGGCACTCAGCAAGTCGTCTTTTTTCCCCGTATCCAGCCACCAACCCTCTAAATTGCAGGCTTCTACGTGTTTTTCCTTATTGATGAGCTGTTGAATGGCATCGGTGATTTCCAGTTCGCCACGGGGCGAAGGTTGAATTTGATCGATCGCCTCGTGAATACTAGGAGCAAAAAAGTAAATCCCCACCAGTGCTAAATTCGATGGTGGATTTTGCGGTTTTTCTACTAACTCCAAAACTCTTCCTTTCTCATCAACTTTTGCAACCCCGAAAGCTGAGGGATTGGGAACGGGACGCAGCAAAATCAGAGCGTCTAGTTTCTGCTTGTTAAAAATCTCTAAAAACGGATCTAACTGATTCTGAATTAAATTATCTCCTAAATACATAATAAACGGAGAATCGCCCAAAAATGGTCTGGCAACTTTTACCGCGTGAGCGAGCCCCGCCGGCTTTTCTTGCAAGATATAAGTGATTTTTGCACCGAAACTAGATCCATCTCCTGTTTTCGTCTTCACCTCTTCCCCAGTTTCGGGACTAATAATAATCCCAATATCCGTAATCCCAGCCGCCACAATTCCTTCAATTCCGTACCACAATATCGGCTTATTTGCTACAGGAACCAACTGCTTAGCACCCGTATAGGTGAGGGGACGCAAGCGTGTTCCTTTGCCGCCAGAGAGGATGAGTGCTTTCATTGGGTGAACTCTGAGTTATCCTTTAGGGTTTGCAGTGCTTGCTTGATTTGCCTGCACTTGTTCGCTCTCGTTGATTTTAAACCACCGCTACCCCGCTGGCAATAGCCGACCTAGAACAAGGAAGAGTTGACAGTTGACAGTTGACGGAAGTTCGATGGAAGTCGGAAGAAAGAACTAATAAAAGCAAGGGTTTCAGCAATTGAGAAGGTTCTTAGTATCTTGGCGGTTGCTATCCGAATGATTTATTATGTCGATCGCTCATTCAGTTATCTAAAATGGTTTAATAGCGACCGTATCGGGCAAAAAATTGACTATCACTATTGTTGTGATTTGTCAACCAAGCCCACATCTGATCGCCCAGACAAAAATGCCACCACTCGTTAGGATGCTGCTGAAAACCAGCAGCTATCATCGCATCTTTTAAGATTTGTCGGCGATGGTGATATTCCTGTGTTTGAGGGTCATTACTATTACCAAAATAATCGGGATAAGAGCGTTCTGATATTTCATCAATCTGAGAACCCATATCAATTGGCAGATTATTGTCATCCAGTAAAGTTACATCTAAAGCTGCCCCCGTACTGTGAGGGGGAGGCGTCGCGCGATCCATGCTCGGTACGGCCCAAAATTGATATACGTGTTCTATAATTACTTGCCGTTTGTCTTCGGAAACCGGAAATTCGCAGCCTTGAGCTACGGCAATTTGATTAAAAGTATAATCCACCATAAATTGCTGTACTTCCACCGGCCGGTAAGCATCAAATATCAGAATTTTCCAATTTGGATGAGTTTGCTGGATCTGCATTTGAGCGGCGATTAAACTATCTACAACTCCTTGTCGCAAATAGTAAGGCGAATCTGCTTTGCTGTTGTGATAGGGAGCACCCAGCTTTTGATAAGGGTGCGGCAGTTCAAAGGAAAAATGTTCTGGTGGAATTGGGACTAAAGGCTCGCCGCATTCGTCTATCGCTATTTGCTGATATGGTTTCATCATTAGAGAGATTGCCTTGCGCTATTACCCTACATTATCGGGAGAGATATTTTGAGTTGGCTTTAATTGTTTCAACAACCTATTGAACATAAAATATATTGCGACACCACTGACGGCGAAGCTAATTTTATAGATAACTGAGGAGTGATTGGCGATGTTATTGGCATTAATCAGAAATGTATATCCCGAAACATAACCGCCTGAAAGGCTTACTTTCCCGGTAGTATCGTTTGGATAGGGATTGTAAGTCCCCACAAGAGAAATTGCGATCGACATACACGCAATAACTACAAAAAACTTTTTCAGGAATCGCGAGCTTCTAACTAGGTTTCCTATGTGACTTAGTGGCAAACACAATATCAGCATAGGAGCAACAAACCACCTCACTCCATAGGAGTAGCCACCGTAATCAACACTCCTTAATGTATAAAGTAGCATGAAAGTTACAGAGGCAGCGATACCGTAGAGATATGGCGTTTTATACGATATTTGTTTTTGTCGCAAAAATACCCAAATCCCCATAACTGAGAATAACATGATAGGAGTGTGCGAGAACAATCCTCTATTGCCTAAATACAAAGTAAAAGCATACCTAAGCGATACTAATAAGTTCTTATGTTTAGCTACTCCCGACAGATTTTGCTTGCTAAATATCGACCCCGGATAGTCCCACAATGCTGCATTCATTGCTGGCGGAACGATGCTACCGGAAAGATATATATTTAAACCCAAATAACAAATAATTAGGGGGAGGCATGACAGTAAAAACAATCCTGCCATTTTGAGAGATTTGCCAGCAATAAACACCAGATAAAACGGAATAAACAAAAAACACGTTATATCAATGCTTCCCGACATGGATATAAAAAACCCGCAGAGAATAAGACTAATCATATCCCTGGATTTGTTAAAATTTAACAAATAATAAAAGCTGACTGTAATGAATGTTGCAGCCAGACTGTGGTTATTTAATACAACTGAATAGGGTAAAAGCAAAGTTGCAGTGGCTGCTAAAAATGTTGTCAAATTCGCCCAATTTTTATCTATGTCGAAGATCTCTAGCAAGATTTTATGAAAATAAACTAAAGCTATACAGCAGGAAACTCCCACAGTGAATAGTGTCATTAAATAACAAGTCAATTCAAAATTATTGGAAAAATCCATACCGAGAATATATTTTAACAAAAAACAAACCCCCGCTCCCATAATTGCTGGTAGTGGCGGTTTGTCAGAATAGTAGTGATTGTTGTAAAAATACTTATCTACAGTAAATAATCTAGAACGCTCCTCAAATACAGAGTTGTCGATCGTGAAAGTATGATATTCTACCAAAGACTTAACTGTAGCTATCCTGGAAGCGTCGGAACTAGATTGAATATCAAATTTAGTAAGGAGAGCAAGCAAAATAAAATTGAGTACAAAAATGATGACATATTTCTTTTCTTTGATTGGCTTTAATCTTGCTATTAATCGCATCATTTTTTTGATGTTTAATCAGATTGTGAATATATCCTCTCATCTCGATCTACAAATGTCAAGGTATATTGCTTTTTTGAGAGCAGGCAAAATGCCTGCCCCATGCACACTTGAGATTTGGTTGAAATATAGTGAAACCTCAACATTCTCTGCTTAACTTTGGCGGTAAGCAACTACCGCATAAAACGGATCGCCGCTTCCTATTCGCAACATTTGCATAAAACTCGGCAAGTTAGGCTTGCGAACAATTACTTCCGGCTTGCTAAATCCGGGTATGTTCGCTCCTTTGACAGAATCAAAGTAACCCTTGACTAATTCTACCCGATCGCCCTCCGAACCTTCCCGCCAAGCCGCGATCGCCTTTTGATAAAACATCCGGTTGGAAAAACTGATAATTGCTACGCCACCCGGCTTCAATATCCGATGAATCTCGGCAAAAATCGCATCCGGGTGCTGCAAATACTGTACCGAAACGCAGTTGACAACCGCGTCAAACTCTGCATCCGGCAGCAGCAGTTTAGGATTTGCGTTCAAATTCTGCACAAAATAATGATTCAGTCTGCGATTCTTTGCCAACTCTTCTTCATTCATGCCGTGTCCTTCAACATGGGCAAATTCCATCTCGTCGGGAAAGTGAGAAACCCAACTGCTCATCATATCGAAAACCCGAGTATTCGGTTTCAGGCGTTCCCGATATAAATCGGTCAGTTGCTGAATGAATCCATCGTCTACGTGCGTCACAAACCGGGGAGAGGAATAGAACAAATTATCGTCGGTGTCGTCTAACTTGGTACGTTGGTCGGCTGGAAGCAACATAAATTCTGATCGCAAACTACATTTACTCTTTCTAGTTTAAGAACAATAAGAATTGTTAACATATCCGGCAGAGGGCGGATTTCCGGTTTTAGGGTAGTATTCGATCGCCAAAAAACCTGCTTGCACCCCTTGACAGCTCCCAAAAAGCATTTTACACTAATAGTACGAACGCTAAGTAATAAGCCGATGGTTACTACATCCACTGTCGATCGCACACATCTAGCTCAGTGGCACGACATTCTCGCCCCCCACAGCCTGGGCTACCGTCTCAAACTGCTGGCACAGTTAGGCAGTCGCAGGCTGCAAGAGGTACTTGAACCCTTTGGATTGACACCTTTTCACTGGCTGGTACTGTGCTGCTTGTGGCAAGAAGACGGTTTGCCGACTTCCAGCATTGGCGACAAACTGCAACAGGTAGGCGGAACCCTGACAGGCGTGCTCGATCGCATGGAAGAAAGAGGCATAGTCCGTCGCGAGAGAGACACTCGCGATCGCCGCATTTGGCGCATTTGGCTAACAGACTCCGGCAGGGAACTGCAAGAGGTATTGCCCCCGCTGGTAGCTGCCATCCGAGATCGAGCTGTCGAGGGCTTTTCACAGGCAGATCAAAAACTCTTTTCCCAACTGATCGATCAAGCGATCCTGAATCTCTCCTAAACCAACAAATCAATCTTTTGAGTGAAGTCCAGCAGCATCTACCTCCAGTACATTACACATAACCGCAAAATACTACGCACTCTTAAAAAAAGCCGTCTTAGTAAATAAAAACTACGTACCCTAAACAAACGACATCTTACTAAAGTATCAGGAGTCAAATACCATGAAAGGTTCAAACGAAATCAACCCAGCAGAATTCAACGGTAACGGCAACGGCAAAGCAGTCGCCCTATTAGAAAAGCCGATCGACGACAACACCCAAGCTAAAATGGTGCCTGTCATACCAGCCCCAGAAACAGAAATCAGCGCCCCCCCTGATGTCAAAACAGGCGCAGAAACAGAACTGCAAGCACCCCTGTCGCCTCCTGAAACGCCGAAGAAAAAAGCCCCGAAAGCGTTGATATTAGCAGCGCTGGGCCTAGGGGCGATCGCCGCCGGCAGCTTCGGCTACCACTACTGGCAATACGCCTCCATCCACCAAGAAACCGACAACGCCACAGTTGCCGGACACATCCACCAAATCAGCAGCCGTATCAACGGTACAGTCGGCGAAGTCTTGGTAGAAGACAACCAACAAGTAAAACCCGGACAACTGCTGATCAAACTCGACCCCCGCGACTACCAAGTTAAACTGCAACAATCCCAAGCCGCCTTGGAAAACGCCCGCCGCCAAGCCGAAGCAGCCCAAGCCAACATTTCCCTAGCCTCTCAAACCAGCCAAGGCAAAACAGCCCAAGCCCAAGGAGATATCGGCAGCGCCAACGCTGGCATTTCCACCGCCCAAGCAGCAATTAGAGAAGCCCAACAAGGCGTACCCGCAGCCGAAGCTGCTGTCGCCCAAGCCGAAGCCGGCGTGCCCGCAGCGCAAGCCAAAGTCGCCCAAGCTGAAGCTGGAATTCCCCAAGCTGAAGCTAAAGTGACGGAAGCCGAAGCCGGCATTGCCGCAGCGCAAGCTCAGCTAGTGCAAGCGCAAGCTAATCTCGTGAAAACGCAAGCAGATTATAAACGGTACGAAAGTTTGCAGCAAGAAGGTGCGATCGGTCGTCAGCAATTAGAAGCATCCAAAGCAGCCTACGAAGTAGCCGCTGGCCAAACCACCGCAGCCCAACAAGGAATTGCCCAAGCTAGAGCGCGCTTAGCCCAAGCCAAAGAAGGCGTAACCGCAGCGATCGCAGCAGTAGCGCAAGCTCAAGAAGGAGTTAAACAAGCCGAAGCTCAAGTCGCCCAAGCCAAAGTCGGCATCGCCAGCGCCCAAGCTAAAGTCGCTGTAGCCCAAGAAGGCATCAGCACCGCTGAAGCTAAACTTGCTGCATCAAAGGGCGGATTGCAACAGGCGCAAGCTACGGGCGAACAAACTAAAGTCAGTCGATCGCAGTATGATGCTGCTAAAGCTGCGATCGGGCAATCGGAAGCTGCGGTTAAAGACGCTCAACTGCAACTTTCCTACACGAATATTACTGCTCCCGCCGCCGGACAAATTGGCCGCAAATCGGTTGAAGTCGGGCAGCGGGTGCAGCAGGGAACTCCGTTAATGGCGATCGTCAGTAACGATTTGTGGGTAATTGCCAACTTCAAAGAAACGCAATTGGCCAACATGAAACCAGGCCAAAAAGTAGAAATCAAATTAGATGCTTTTGGTGGTCGCAAATTTGAAGGTCATCTCGATAGTTTCTCCCCTGCTTCTGGCGCTCAGTTTTCCTTATTGCCTCCCGATAATGCTACGGGAAACTTCACCAAAGTCGTGCAACGGATTCCTGTGAAAGTTGTATTTGATGCTGAAAGCATTAAAGGCTATGAATCGCGAATTGCGCCGGGGATGTCTGCTACGGTAAATGTGGAATTGAAATGAGGGAAGACATGACACGGATACACAGATGAATTTAACTGTGGTTTTCTTTGATGTCGGCGGTTCTGGCTGTTACCCATCATTGCAGGCGAAATCCCCGACTTTTCAAAGAAGTCGGGGATTTGATTTTTTCGGTTAAGGGGGAGCGCCCTTGCCATATCATATTGGAAAGTTAGGGATCTGGTAGTCAAAACGAAACCGAAATCTCGTTCACCAGAGCGAACACGGGTTATTGGTTTGTGATGAATGGCGATCTATCTAAGCTGTTTACTGCCCCAACTCAGAACTTTCCCGAGATAACGGTGTCCATCACCTAGCGCTAGTCACTTGGAACACTCGTAGATAACCTTGTACGGTCAGGTGCAGGGGCGTTGTTAGGCATCGGCAAAACACAAGCAAGCAGCGAGAATTATGAGAGTATTCAGCCCGCTTAAGGCAGGGGTTCTAGACGTTGATATACCTACAACTCGATAGTCATGAATACACTGAAAGAGTTATCTTCGTAGTCAGCGAAGGGTTGGCATCGAGTAAAACCAAAACGCTCATAGAGCAACCTTGCAGGTTTAAACGCATCTGTTGACCCGGTTTCTAGGTTCACGCGTTCGTACCGTCGGCGTTTTGCTTCGTCAAGGATGTGCTCTAACAACTTAGTGGCGACACCCTTCCTCAAGTGTGCTTTGGAGGTTCTCATTGACTTGATTTCGCCCCATCGCGAATCCAACTCCTTCAACGCTCCACAGCCCATCAATTCGCTAGACTCTCTAACAGTCCAGAAAGTAACTGACTTCGCCCTAAGTCCGTCCAGATCTAGAGCATGAACGCTCCCAGGGGGCGAGTGCTCTCGCATATCCGCCAAGTGTTCATGTAGTAGGGCGTGCACGTCCGGGTTCGTAAGGTCTTCGATTTCTATCTGCATTTTTGATGCTGCGTTACAGTATACTCTGGGTCATAGTTTGGCCACGCATATATTAGATACGATATTCGTACTGTACAGGAGTTGCTCGGACACAAAGATGTGCAAATGACAATGATTTATACTCATCTATTAAATCGAGGTGGGTGGGGGGGTGAAAAGTCCACTCGATCGATGAGAAAGAGCGGAGCTGACACTTATGGTCTAACTTCATTAGATACTACCATGACACTACCGGGATCGTGGCGGCGATTGCGTTAACAGTGCCTTATGTGGGAGGATCTGATGTTTTTGGTTAAGGGTGATCGAACTTTTTTTAGCAACTACATCATGCTCGATCGCATATCCCAATCATTTCTTTTCAGACGCTAGATCAACAATCGGCGCAAAGTTTTTAAAGCTTCTTATTAACACATTGTTTTTCCAAAATGCAATTCTTTTCGTAATGCTGTCAACAGAAGTCGGCGTTATAGGCTTTACTAATTATTCAAGGCTGCGAGCGCAACTTCAGTCTTACTCTCATTTCAAATCATAAAAATATTATTGCCAAGAAAAACACTCTATGGTATACTAGAAGATTGTGAATATTAATCAAAAGTAAAGTAACAAGCCGGGAGAAATCAAAATGACACAGCAAACCCTGCACGGAACCAGCCGCAAAAGAAAAAGAACATCGGGTTTTCGCGCCAGAATGCGTACCGCAACCGGTCGATTGGTAATCAAAGCCCGCCGCAGCAAAGGTCGCCACCGCCTCGCAGTCTAGCACTGCATCAAGGTTGAGAAGCCTCAACGATCGCCCTACGCCATGTTGCCCGAGACAAACCGACTCAAGCACCGAAAAGACTTCAGCGCCGTATACCGCAAGGGAATGCGCCGTAACTCGGCCCATTTCAGCTTAAGAGCTCTGCGTAAACCCAAAAGCGTCGAATTAAGCAAACCGACAGCCCAAAAATCCTTGCAGCCAACTCGCACAGGCATTTCCATCAGCCTGAAGGTTAGCAAACGCGCTGTAGTCCGCAACCGGATTAAGCGTCAGATTCGGGCAGCTTTGCGACAGCTATTGCCCCGATTAAAATTCGGGTGGGATTTAGTAATTGTCGTGCGTCCGATCGCACAAGAGTGCAATTATGCAGAAATTCTGCAAGAATTAGAGCAGTTGTTGGTAGAAGCCGAGGTACTAGATGGGAATTCGAGAGGAAGTATATTATGAAGGCGGCCCGGCGCCGGGAGACTTGATCATCAACTTACTCCTAGGGCTGACAGTCGTCGGAATCCCCCTCGCAGTAGGAGCAATTGTCCGGGCTCTGTGGCTGCGCTATCGGATCACGAGCCGCCGAGTGTCCGTAACAAGCGGTTGGATGGGGGGCGATCAGACAGACGTTATCTACTCAGATATAGTCAAAATTGTCACAGTACCTCGTGGCTTCGGGACTTACGGAGACATGGTGCTCACCATGAAAAATGGCAGCCGCTTGGAACTAAGAGCTATTCCGAAATTTCGAGCAATGTATGACTACATTAACGAAAAACTGCCCGCAGCAGCTCAAAAAGCAAACGCGGCCGAAGCTAAATAACCGAACCGCTTTCACCCTGATTCGAGGCCCAATTCAGTGCGAGTATTGG
This sequence comes from Microcoleus sp. Pol11C3, assembly GCF_036701485.1. Classification (NCBI taxonomy): domain Bacteria; kingdom Bacillati; phylum Cyanobacteriota; class Cyanophyceae; order Oscillatoriales; family Microcoleaceae; genus Microcoleus; species Microcoleus sp. Pol11C3. The sequence continues at coordinate 62,411 of NZ_JAUBQW010000001.1, forward strand.
CAAACTCATTACAACAAACCGCTAGCGGGCGGTCGATCGACGGGCAATGTCCTAAGATAGAGACAAAACCTTAAAAATTGAGGCGGCTCGCCTTCAGCGGGTAAAAATAGTTCTCAACAGCAAACATAGAGCACCTAAATTAACTCAAAGCGAATGGATTTCGGTATCTCGTTTCTCTCCAACAACCTCATGCTCCCGATCCTAGATTTTTTCTACGGGATCGTGCCAAGCTACGGTTTAGCGATCGTAGCTCTGACGCTCGTGATTCGCTTTGCTCTTTATCCTCTCAATGCAGGCTCTCTTCGCAATATGCGGCGCATGAAAGTAGCGCAGCCGTTGATGAAAGAGCGAGTAGATCAAATTCAAAAACTTTATAAAGAAAATCCTGCAAAACAGCAGGAGGAAATGAGCAAAGTATACAAAGAATTTGGTAATCCTCTAGCAGGATGCTTCCCATTGGTGCTGCAAATGCCAGTGCTGTTTGCACTGTTTGCAACGCTCAGAGGTTCGCCGTTTTCTGACATAAATTACAGCGTCAACGTTCAAGTTTTGCCGAAAGAACAAATCGAAAGTGTTCAACCGCAAGCTTTTGCTACACCGCCACAAAATATTTACGTCACAGGTACTTTTCATGCTCCTGTTGTGGGCATAATTCCAGGCGGCGACAAACTCGCAGTCGGCAACACAACCAAGATTAATTTTCAAACCCCAGAAGGCAAACCTCTCAAAGCGCTAGCGGCAGAAAATAAGAGCGAAATCGACTTTGAACCCCGCTGGACAGTCATCAAAGGCGAAGAAACTGTCAAGGTAGACGAACAGGGCAACATCACAGCCTTAGCGCCCGGTGAAGCCACAGTTCAAGGCACAATCCCCGGATTGGCTACTAACAAAGGATTCCTGTTTATTGAAGCTCTTGGCCGCGTTGGCGCGATCGACTCAGATGGTACAATCCACTGGGATATTTTGGTGATGATCCTGGGCTTCGGCATCAGTTTGTATATCAACCAAACCCTTTCAGGACAAGCACAAGGACCAAACGACAACCCCCAACAGGCTACAGTCAACAAACTGACGCCAGTCATATTTTCGGGGATGTTTTTGTTCTTCCCGCTGCCTGCAGGCGTGTTGATGTATATGCTGATAGCTAACATCTTTCAGACTGTTCAGTCGTTCATTTTGTCGCGAGAACCGCTACCGGAAAATCTCCAAAAAATAGTAGACGAAGCAGAGGCGAAAACCCAAAAAGAACAGGGATTAGATGCACTTCCCTTTGAGCCCAAGCGTTCTAAGAAAAAGGCTTGATTTTAACAACAATGAAAGACTCTCAAATGCAGCGCGGACAGCAATGGTTAGAAGAATTGTTACAACTGTCCGCCCTTCCGTCAAAAGTGGTATGCGAACAACAAAAAGATTGCTATTGGATGACAATAGATGAAAGCAATCTGACGGCAGAACAAGTTGCAATTTTAGTCGGGCCTGACGGTAATGTAATAGATGCCATTCAGTACCTCTGCAACACGGTTCAGAATATAGGTCAGGAAGTAGAGGAGTCAATTCCTTATACAGTTGAACTCAATGGCTATCGCATCCGCCGCCAAGAGGAATTGCGATCAATGGCAGAATACGCAGCGGATCAAGCGCGTTCGACGGGAGTTGAATTTGAGCTCAAATCGCTGTCTTCGGCAGAACGCCGTCAAGTCCACAGCTTTTTGAGCGAATGTGAGGATATAGAAACTTACAGTCAAGGACAAGAACCCGATCGGCGTTTGGTAGTGCGGCTGCGCTGACCTTCAGTTGACAGTTGACCGCACGGGTAGCGACCTCTACCTGGAAGGAAGAGGATTGGAGTAATGAATAGTCTTCTTTTAATTTCTCCAGATCATGGTTCCGGCTTTAAACCAATTCTTTCTGGTAAACAGGGAAAAAGAAAAAAGAAAAAAGGAAAAAGGAAAAAGGAAAAAGCGAAAAATTAGCTATTCCTTTTGACTTTTGACTTGTGCGTTGAGACAAGCATAATAAAACGGCGAGAGATTATTATGGAGACAATTTATATCCCTCATCTCCTCACAAAAACTGAGCGGAAAGAGGTCATTGATTTTGAAGAATTTATCCCCGATTTAGAAACTCTTACTCCGGTGCGGGGGCGACTACAAGTGACTCACCAAGGGAATTATCTTGAGGTGAAGGCGAAAGCAGAAACAATTGTTACTCTCACCTGCCACAGATGCTTGAAACAATACAATCACCGTTTGAAACTCCAATCATCTGAAATAATTTGGCTCGAAGAAAAACCGAGTCAGTTGGATTCAAGTTCAGGAGAATTTGAAGTTGATTTAGAAGATTTGGTGGAAAATTTGTCGCCAGCAGGCTCTTTCTCTCCGAGTGATTGGGTGTACCAGCAAATGTGTTTGGAACTGCCGCACAAACAGCTATGCGATACTGAATGTCCGGGAATAGATTTAAATGAGGATGCAGAAGAGACAGAAAGCTCTGAAACAGTCTCTGATAGTCGCTGGGCATCTCTGGCAGCACTTAAACGGCAATTGCCTTAGTCAAGAGTCAGCAGTCAATAGTCATTAGTCAGCAGTCAGCCGTCAGTAGTTAATACCAATTTAAAAAAGTATTGCTACAATGCTCAATCTTATACCAATTTAAAAGTCGCAGCTACCCGCGCCGGATAGGGATCCGTGCCGTGTCCTACAGAGATCGCGTACAACAATCTATATGTAGCCATACTTTTCAGGATTGGCATAACAACGAATAACTGTGGAATAACGACTGCCAAAAAATCACACCAGCTAACAACTAATAACCAATAACTAATAACTAATGACTAAGGACTAATGACTAAGGACTAATGACGAATAACCAATGACTAATGACTAATAACTAATGACTATTTTTAGCGACGAGTTTGAACTACTGCTGCGATCGCGCTACCCCCTAATTTACATTCCCACACGGGAGGAAGAGCGCGTAGAAGCGGCGATCGCCCAAAGTGCCAAAAAACAAGGTTCTCGCGCCGTCTACATCTGGGATTTTGTTGATGGCTACCAAGGCAATCCCAACGATACAGGTTTTGGCAAGCGCAACCCGCTGCAAGCTTTGGAATTTTTAGAAAAATTGCCCGCCTCCGCGCCGGCAATTTTTATTCTGCGCGACTTTCAGCGGTTTTTGGAAGATGTCTCGATTTCCCGCAAGCTGCGGAATTTGGCGAGACTCCTCAAATCTGTACCCAAAAATATTGTCATCGTATCTCCCATAGTTTCGATCCCCGAAGACCTCAGCGAAGTGATAACAGTTTTGGAATTCCCCCTGCCTGCGGCGGCGGAAATCAAAATTGAGGTGGAAAGGCTGTTAGGGGCGACCGGACAAGCCATTGAAGGGCGTTTGCTGGATGAAACGGTGCGCTCCTGTCAAGGATTGTCGATCGAACGAATTCGCCGAGTTTTGGCAAAGGCGATCGCCACCAGAGGCGAACTCCATCCCGACGACGCGGAACTGATTTTAGAAGAAAAGCGCCAAACAATTCGCCAAACTCAAATTCTGGATTTTTACCCAGCCCGCGAAAATATCTCCGATATCGGCGGTTTGGACAATCTCAAAGAATGGCTGCTGCGGCGCGGCGGTGCTTTTTCTGATCGAGCCCGCCAATACGGTTTGCCACATCCCAGAGGTTTGTTGCTAGTCGGAATTCAAGGAACCGGAAAATCCTTAACAGCAAAGGCGATCGCCCACCACTGGCATTTGCCTTTGCTGCGGTTGGATGTCGGGCGCTTGTTTGCCGGCTTAGTCGGAGAATCGGAATCGCGCACCAGGCAAATGATTCAGCTAGCGGAAGCTTTGGCGCCTTGCGTGCTGTGGATTGATGAGATTGACAAAGCTTTTGCGGGATTGGACGGTAAAGGGGATTCCGGGACAACTAGCCGGGTGTTCGGGACTTTTATTACTTGGTTAGCCGAAAAAACTTCGCCGGTGTTTGTGGTAGCAACAGCCAACAACATCCAGTCTTTGCCGCCAGAAATGCTGAGAAAAGGCAGGTTTGACGAAATATTTTTTGTGGGTTTGCCCAGCCAGGAGGAACGGCGGGCGATTTTTGAGGTACATTTGTTGCGGTTGCGATCGCACAGCATCAAAAATTACGATGTAGAGCGCTTGGCTTACGAAACTCCGGATTTTTCAGGGGCCGAAATCGAGCAAACTTTGATTGAAGCAATGCACATTGGGTTTAGCCAAAATCGAGACTTTACCACAGATGATATTTTAGAATCAGCTAGTCAGATGGTGCCCTTAGCCAGAACGGCTCAAGAACAAATCCAGTTTCTCCAAGATTGGGCCGCTGCTGGGAAAGCTCGCCTTGCTTCTAGATACGGCAGTTTGAGCCGCCGGATTCAGGGTTAGTCGCTCGAAGACATTCGACAGAAGATAAAATTTTCCTCCCAGAGTCACCCTACCAAGCCTGAAATTTCCCAGTTTCCTGCTTCCTTCTTCCGACTTCACGCTTGACTTTTATCCGTTACATCCGTTACCGAATCCGTTGCCGAACTTCCTTCTTCCTTCTTCCTTCTTCCTTCATTTGCGGCTTTATGAACAGTGTATATAGCGTTTTCAAATTTTTAGTGGGTTTTCTGCTCGCGATCGTCCTGATGGCAGGTGCTAGCGTGGCTGCTGCACTTTACTTTGCCGCTAAGCTAACTACTGTGCCCGAAAAACCTGTTTTTCCCAACGACAAAACAGCAGTTCAGGTTGCGGGCGCTGCGCCGCAGTCAACAGCCCAGGCTAGCCCTGTTTCTACATCTAGCGATGCCCCGTCTCCCAAACCGCTGGAACCGGGAGCTTACCGAGCTCTGGTGACTCAGCCGATCGGCTTAATTCTCCGGGATACTGGTAGCCGAGACTCGAACCGCATTGGTGGTGTTGGTTACAAGGAAAAAGTCGTGGTTTTGGAAGAGTCGCCGGATAAAGAGTGGCAGCGAATTCGGATTGAGGATGACAATCGCGAAGGTTGGGTAAAAGGCGGCAATACTGAAAAAGTTGAGGGCGAATAGGACTTAGACAAAAAATATACTCCTCTCATTGTGAGGACAGCGAAGCAATCGCAGTGTGAAAATTGTTCACCAACGCCGGGGTTTTTCCTGTCTATTGTTTCCCCTAGCTAGATTCACATTTATCACAAAAAGTCAAGTTAAATTTATTTACGATATTGGGGATTGCAGTTTGAGGCGCACAGACTGTGGGTGCGATCGCCCCTGCAAAACCCTGAATTTGACAGAAAAGCCCAGCAGACAAAAGGTTTCAAGAGCTAAAACCCAAAAGACCAACTTGAAAATACATAATCCTAAGTTATGTTATTCAGGAGAGTATGTTAAGAAAATTAGCAAAATTTTAAGGTTAGTTGCAAAAGCCCGGCTGTTGTCACCGCCACAGAGGCAAGAGTGGTAGCTTGGATTACAAGATGTAAGTTTTCAGCTCTTCAGCTACCAACCATAAAAAATATGTACGACAAACGTCCCGATCGAGATTTGGCGACTGCTGCTGTTACTGCGGCTTTGGGAGCTGGGGTCGTTACCTCTTTTGCGGTGAGCAGAGGGCAAAATCCGCTGGTAGCCATCGCAATTACTGTTTTTGCAGCGGGAGTAGCTGTAATTTGCGATCGGTTCGGCTTAATTTAAGCCATCGTCGATTTTTAAATACAAAGTCAACTTATCAAAAAATCCCCGCCCTATTTGCAACTAGCAAGGGTGGGAATTTTTATTGGCTCGTTTTTCGGTCAATCAGCGGTACTTTCCTAGACACACTCGCCACATCAAAAAACGGGTTCTTAACAAAAAACCTGCGCTTTCAGCGTTTTTTACGAAAACCAATTAAGGTGATGACAGCCTGCGCGCAAGTCTTGTGGTAAATTCAGCGGCAGCCAGATAAAATATTAGCCAGCACTACCCCAGAACTTATTGTCTTTTGGCGTTAAAGGCTAAGACTAGGCCTGCCAACTTTTTTCGTGACACTCGCGTCTCTATAAACAGCGATGCTATGTTGGTTTTTACCTGTAATTATTTTTGAAGGTAAAAAATTTTCAAATACGGGTGCTTCGTGCAAACAGGTAAAACTTAGCCTTGATAGATCCACAGCAGCCAAAACCTCAGCTTGAGTTTGCTCGTAAACCCCACCCACAATTTCACATTCACAGTAAAAAGTTATGGAATCCCTCGCCTACCTCGAACTTGCTCTTGTTTGCGAAGCACCCGCAGAGCCGAAAATTTTTGATGAGCCCAAGTGGCAAAACCTATCGAGTCAGACTTACGTCCGTTTGCTGTCTCTGGCTTTGATGCTGTCGGTTTTGAGTGCAGCCGGTGCGGCTTTTGCTCAAATAGATCCGGTTTATCCGAATGTGCGAGCGGTTCAAGACAGGTTGCGGGATATCGGCTATTTTCCCAGATCTTCGACTGGTCAACTCGGCCCGGTTACTCAACAAGCTCTGACTAACTTTCAGCGAGACTATCAACTGTCGCTGACTGGTAGACCCGATCAAGCTACTGTGATAGCACTCAACAGTTTTGCCGGGGATGACGATCAACCTTTTAAAACTATTTATACAAATTATCGGGATCTCCGTTTTGGAGACGCGGGTGCAGATGTTTCTTCTCTCCAGCGCCGGTTGAAGCAGCTAGGCTACTTCAGCGCCCATCCCACAGGGAGTTTTCGCGAAGTTACTCTCAATGCGGTTAGATACTTCCAGCGAATTAATCGGCTGCGGGTGACTGGAGTTGCTGATAGGCAAACTTTAGCTTTGCTGTTTGGTTCCACCGGGCAGGTTCCCCCCATTACGCTTCCAGGGAATATTTCGGGAAATGGCGGTTGCAAGGGGCTGCGGTTCGGGGACAGAGGGGCGACGGTAGACTTGATCCAGCGGCAGTTAAAAGCTTTGGGCTATTTTGAAGGCGGCGTTGACGGCAAGTTTCGCGAACGCACTCTCTACGCTGTGACTCGTTTTCAGCAAGATTATAATCTGGTTTCTGACGGCTGCGCTGACACTGCTACTTTGACTGCTATCGATGCCCAGATGAGGGCAGCTCAAATTACCTTATATCCTGGGGAAAATGACCAGCAGAGTAATGCCGGAGATTTTCTGGAGTTGGGCGACAGAGGCCCAGAAGTAGAATTTGTGCAGCGGCGGCTGCAACAATTGGGTTATTACAGGAGCCAGATTCACGGTTGGTTCGATCGACCAACTCAGATAGCTTTGATCCGGTTTCAGAAAGATAGCGGGATGTTCGGGACTGGAAGGGTCGATCGCAGCACTCGATCGGCTTTGCGGCAAGGCAACAGGCAGGTCGCAGCGCCTGTGCCGCAAATTGCCACTGGTCTGCGACGGGGCGATACTGGGCCTGCTGTCCGACAGCTTCAGTCTTCGCTCAGAAGTCTGGGCAAAAACCCCGGCCCGGTGAACGGAGTATTTGGAGCCGAGACCGAGTTTGCGGTGCTGTCGTTTCAGCAGGAACGTAATTTATCACCGGCGACGGGTATTGCCACTCCGGCGACTTTGGCTGCGATCCAAAACGGATTAGCTGGCCGGGTAGCTGTTCCTGCTGTTCCAATTAGCAGCAGTTTCAACTCTCGATCGAGCATTCAGCAATTACAAAGGCGGCTGCAAGACCTCGGCTTTTACACAGGCTCGATCAGCGGAGTTTTTGATGCTTCGACGAAAGATGCGCTCGATCGAGCTCAGCGCAGTTACGGGGTCAGCAGCGACGATTTGTTGAGCCAAACTTTTTAGCCCCTGGCTTGCGGACGCTACATCAAAGAAATCGGGTTTCTGGTTTCCGACTCATTCCTGAAATGATGTATTTTTCTTAAGAAACCCGGTTTCTGCGTAACTGCGATCGCACTTGGGCTACCCATTTTTGTTAAAAGTTGTAACAAGCTGTACTTGAAATGCGAAAATAGTGTATTGTCACTCGATTGAATCCAGGCTGTTGTGGCCGTTTTCGGCGATCGACCTCGGACAAGACCAATTGCTCGAAACCAAAGACGGCCATCCCATCCGCAAAGCTTCGTGGCACACCGTATGAATGGTTAGCTGGCAGTCTAGCAGGTGCAACCCAGACTTTTCAGATTGCTTCATGCCAATTTTCAAAATCGAATCGTTGTTAAATTCGATCGTTCTGTTGCACTGAACGCAGACTAGGTGGTGGTGGTGATGCGGGTAAGGCTGGTTTATCTCATAGTGTTTGTGACCTTCTGCTAGTTCGAGTTCGCGGAGGAGGCTCATCCTTGCCATTAACTTTAAAGTTCGGTAAATGGTGGACAAGCTAATGTTTTCGCCGCGATTTTTTAACAAAGTGTACAAATCCTCCGCACTCAGGTGATTGCCTTTGGGGAGGTTCTGAAACACGTGCAAGATGGTTTCCCGTTGGGGAGTCATCCGCCACCCTTTGTCATTGAGTTCGGATTTGAATGAGGACGCGGTATAAAGTGCCATTGTGACCCTCTCAAGAAAGTCTGCCTATTGACAATAATACACAACGATCGAAATATTTTGTAAATATCGCAGCTTATTGAAAAAAGATTGAGGAAAAAATTTGGTTTTTGATATTTTTTGACTTTTAACAAGCTTGATGACTGAAAGCCTCCACGATACAAGCCCCCGAATTTATCCGTGGGGTCAATACTTCAATTCTTTAATCTAAAATCTAAAATCTAAAATCGATTGACTTGCTGCAGAGGACAGAGAAGTTGTTGAGAAGTAAATATTGTTACTTCTGCCGAATGCCTCATGCCTTCTGCACAAGTGCCAAATGCCTTGCTCCCTGATTAATCGCGCTGACGGACCTGCCAAATTTAAGTCAGAGACTCCAAATAGTCGCGCACGCGGTTGCGACGCTTAGGTTGGCGGAGTTTTTGCAAAGCTTTGGCTTCTATTTGGCGGACTCGCTCGCGGGACAAGTCGAGCGCGCGGCCAATTTCGGCTAGCGAATAGGGGTGTCCGTCACCCAAACCAAAGCGCATCAGAATTACATCTCGCTCGCGGCTGGTCAAATCTGCCAGCAGTTGCTGCAAGTCGCGGTGCAGAGCTTCTCGCATCAGCATTTCTTCTGGGGAGATGCTGTCGGTTTCGAGCAAGTCGCCCAACTCTGTATCTTTTTCGTTGCCCACTTTAGTTTCCAGAGAAACAGATCGCGGGACTCGCAGCAAAACTTCTCGGACTTGAGCCGCAGTCATGTCCAGCTCGACGCCGATGTCTTCGATCGTAGCTGTCCGACCTTTTTCTTGAGAAATTTTGCGCTGGGCTTTTTTGATTTTGTTAAGTTTTTCGGTGATGTGGACAGGGAGGCGAATGGTGCGGCTTTGAGTGGCGATCGCCCGCGTAATTCCCTGCCGAATCCACCAGTAGGCATAGGTGCTAAACCGATAGCCCCGCGTCGGGTCAAACTTTTCTACAGCTCGCTCCAGTCCCAGAGTACCTTCTTGTATTAAATCGAGCAATTCTAAACCGCGATTTTGATATTTTTTCGCCACCGAAACCACCAGGCGCAGGTTCGCCTTAATCATGTGGTCTTTAGCTTCGACGCCTTCAGCTTGAATTCTTTCGATCGTCTCCACCGTCATCTCTGCTAACTCGGCCCAATGGCGCTTGCCTTCGGCCATAATTCGCTTGAGTTCTGGCACGTCAGAGACGCCGGCGGTTAAGGCCCAGCGTTCCAAGGAAGGTTTATGTCCCAACTGTGCGGACAAGCGATCGCGCACTTCAATTAAATGCACGAAGCGCCCAATTAGCCCTTCTTCCTGGGAGGCGACGGTGTTGCGTAATTCCAGCAATTTGATATAGCGCTGAACTTTTTGAGCTTCCGAGACTTCTTCGTCTCTACCCAAGAGACGAACCCGACCTATTTCTTGGAGGTACAGGCGCACTAAATCTGTAGTGCGGCGGCTGGCATTTTTTTGCAATTTTGCTGCTGGGTCTGCATCTTCTGTCTCTGCTGGGTCTTGGTCGAGCAGTTCGTCTCCAGCTTCTTCAGCATCTTCATCCAACACATCACCTTGCAAGGGATTGACTCGCACTTGTTCGTCGAATTCAGCTTCAGCGTAAAAAGAGGTGGCTGGCATAGTGATTTTCTCAGTTGCTCCGGGTGAAAAGATGCTACGCTTAGCGGTTATTTATAATTAAGATGCCCATTTGGTTAAGACGAAGCATCACCGCTTTGTGTTTCTTTACTAACTTTCCTGACTTTTCTGCTGTTGGAGAGATCGAACTTTTGCTGCCCCACTTGTTTTACCAAGATTCTGGAAAACGCTAAGAACTTTCTGATGTAACAGGTTGAAGGCCCGAAAAGTGTGTTGTACTTCTTTGTTTATGTAGCTAGTATAGATAGTGACTGGCTAAAAACAAGTGACGTTAGTCAGAAGTTAAGTTAATCTTCATCACCGATAAGCTGGTTCCCGATCACTTCGGAAAATTAGCCATTTTTTTAATAAAACTTTATATAACTCACCGCTCTTGATTAAATACGCTTCAGTGAGTGCAGAAGTTTAATCCCTTACAGAATATGGGCTTGAGAGTTGCTAGAGTCCGCAGTACCCAGTTATTGGCTGACGCAAAAACCGGGTTTCTTCCTCAAATTTCTGGATTAAAACCTAGAAGTTTGAGGAAGAAACCCGGTTTCTGGATCTCTTTTGGGTAAGTCGCGACTTGAAGGCGACGATCGACCGATAATTGTTTTGCTATTGGCTGTTGCTTCGGACTTAACATCACGCCCCGAACACCAGCATCTGAAACCGGGTTTTTTGTCCAAGGCCTGCATATCAAGCGCAAGTTTTTCCTCGCTGTTAACCGGTTGATCTGGTTTTAGTGAGAATGGTACGATCGGGCGCGAGTCAACTCAAATTAAAGTTGCTAGCGTGGGTAAAGTTTCATCAGTTCCCTCACCTGTTCGGCGTGATAGGAACTGCGAGTTAAGGGAGAAGCGACAACTTGCAAGAATCCCAAAGATTCGCCAAACTTTCTCCAAGCATCAAACTGTTCCGGAGGCACAAAGTTTTCGACGTTCAAGTGCTTTTGAGTCGGTTGCAGGTACTGTCCAACTGTTAGAATATCGCAGCCGACAGCCCGTAAGTCCTGCATCGCCTCCCGAATTTCGGCGTCTGTTTCTCCGAGTCCCACCATGATGCCGGATTTGGTGTAAACCCCAGGTGCGAGTTGGCGGCTTCGCTGCAATAGTTCCAAGGTGCGATCGTACTTTCCTTGCGGCCGCACCTTGCGGTAAAGTCGCTTTACGGTTTCGGTATTGTGGTTGAGTACCTCTGGCCGGGCTGCGAGAATGATTTCTAAAGCTTGCCAGTTGCCGCACAAGTCGGGAATCAAAACTTCTATAGTTGTATCGGGCATCGCCGATCGCACTGCTTGAATGCACTCGACAAACTGAGACGCGCCCCCATCCGGCAAATCGTCCCGGTTAACAGAGGTAATCACGACGTGGTTGAGTTTGAGCCGCTGCACCGCTTGCGCCAATCTTTGGGGTTCCGTGGGATCTAAAGGTTGGGGCTTTTTCTCAAAATCGATGTCGCAGTAAGGACAGGCGCGGGTACAAGCCGGGCCCATAATCAAAAATGTGGCCGTACCTGCGTTGAAGCATTCGCCGATGTTCGGACACGACGCCTCCTCGCAAACCGTATTCAGGGACAAATCCCGCAAAATTTCTTTGACGTTGCCGACGCGCTCCCACTGGGGGGCTTTAACTCGCAACCACTGGGGCTTAACTGTCACGTCTGTCTCCGCCTGAGTAGTATTTTAAAAATAATTATATACGAGCTTGCTCAATTTTGACTTGAATGTGATATATTTAAAAAATAGTGACTAAATTCGGGATGTAGCGCAGCTTGGTAGCGCACCTCGTTCGGGACGAGGGGGTCGCAGGTTCAAATCCTGTCATCCCGATTATAAAATTAAATTGGATATTCCGCAGCAACTGAGTTTATTTTGGGCGATCGTCCGGCTGTGTATATTTGTGGTTGGGATAAATGAATGGATCGGGCGATTCCCTACGGGATAGCTGCGCTTCACGGGTGTGTTAATGTGCCTTTGCTAAAAAAATAACTGTAGCGACTGTTTTGGCAGAGGGAATTAGAGAAGAAGGCGTAAAGAATCACAGCAGCAGCAGTAGAGAGTAGCGAACAAGTCTTTGCCTTCTCCCTCTGTGATGATTTGGGACTGTGTTTAATCACACGTACTTGCTCAATGCTGAGAACTTTGACTAAGGTTTGAAACCGGAGGCAAGTATAAATACTGCAATAATTCTTAAATACAAGTTCATCACGATTTACATCTAGAGATAGATGAATTAAGAGGTGAATGAGCTTATAATAAAAGTTAATTGTTAGCGTGTCTAAAATTAACCCAAAAACCGGAGGATATTCCAATGCAAATAAGTGGCAAAGCCTTCGGCTCCTGCTCTCGCTGCGAAACAGTACCCGCAAAAATAGAGGGCAGCGGATGTCTATACCTGTGGTTTCCAGTATCGCACACGCTGACCAAGGTTATTTCTGCGCTGGCGAAGGCTAAACTTGAATTCCAGCTTTTAGAAGAGAGCAAGTGTTTGTACGTTATCCTTGAGGGAATAGCGAGAGAAAATTTTAGCGCCCTAGCATCATCGGTGCTGACAACTCAAGAGTTGAAAGAGACAAAAGTTTTGTGGATGAGCGAAGTTGAACAGCCCAAACTTAGCGATTTTTATCGCAGCACTTCCTTAGACTCTTTTATTAATTTGAGTAACTCGGATTGGTTGTTAGATTTATTGTCCGAAGAACGCATTACTACACATTTTCAGCCCATTGTTTATACCTCAGATACTTCTAAAATTTTTGCCTATGAAGCCCTGCTCCGAGGAATTGACGAGCAAGGAAACTTAATTTATCCGGGTCGGATTTTTTCCCAAGCAGAATCAGCAGGCCTAATTTTTCAACTAGATGTTTTAGCCCGGACTCGCGCTATCCGCGAAGCCCATGTTTACAATCTCAAAGAACTACTTTTTATTAATTTTTCTCCAACTTCAGTTTACGATCCCGCTACGTGCCTGCGAAGAACAGTACAAGCTATTGATGAAGCGGGAATTCCTCACAGCAATATTGTTTTTGAAGTAGCCGAATCTCAGCACCCCCCTGATATCGATCACTTGATAAATATTTTGAGGTTTTACCGAGAGGCGGGATTTTTAATTGCCCTGGACGATTTTGGCAGCGGTTCTTCTAATTTAAATTTGATGCACCAGCTGCGTCCAGATTTTATTAAATTGGATATGCAATTGATTCGCAACGTCCATCAAGATTCTTATAAGGCACTCATTACGGAAAAGATGTTAGAAATTGCCGCTCAATTAGAAATAAAAACTGTTGCTGAAGGTGTAGAAACTATGGAGGAGTTTGAGTGGGTGCGAGAACGGGGAGCAACTTTGGTTCAAGGTTATTTGATTGCTAAACCGAGTTCTCCCCCGATCGCAGTTACGAGCTATATTGGTGCTCAACCCGTACCTATTTCTGCTTAAAAAGTTCGCAACACATCTGTAAGGTGCCCCGGAGGAGAAAAACCTGGTGAAATAGAAATAATCAATGTCCGGGGCACCCTACAAGTTGATTTACAGCAGATTGCAAGTTTATGAAGTACACATATCGATAGATCCCCGTAGGGACACGGCATTGCCGTGTCCCTACAAGGCCTATGTACCTTACAAACAAAGGCACCAGTGCTGTAATTGGTAACGAGAAGAACGAGTCTTTTAAACGCTCAAATTGCGCCGCAGAAAGCTTTCTAAGGATTCCATTTTCAGGCCGTAGATTGATTCCAAGTTTTGCACTTCTTCGGGAGTGCAGAAATACTCGTTACCCAGCAATACCCGCAAAGTTCCTAAGTCTTTTTGAGCTTGAGGATTCAATAAACCCAAGGCATTTCTCAAACCGTCAAACACCATCAGCGGCGGGTTGATTACTATCGGTTCGCGCTTAAATAAGCGTGCAAAAATGCGGGGAATGTCGTCTCTTGTCAGCACATCCGGGCCACCGACTCGCAGAATTTGGTTGCGGGAACCTTCGACTGTTGGCGAGTCTGCTGCAATCTTTGCCAAGTCGTCGGTACTGACAACAGATGTGCGATTTTTGCCATCGCCAATTAGCAGGTAAAGTCCGGTTTCTCGAAATCTTTCTGCTAGCGGTAACAAGCTGGAAGCAAAACCTGCAGGCCGCAAGATTGTATAATTCAAGCCGCTGTTTTGCAGGTATTTTTCTACTTCTCGCTTGGCTTTGAATACTGCGGAATCTTCGTATCCCCGATCGACTCCCAGTACCGAAACAAAGACAAAGTGCTGCACTCCGGCTTCTTTGGCGCAGTCGATTAGTTCTATGTTAGCGCGGTAGTGTACTGCTTGAACGTCGCCGCCGGTGCCGTGGCTGCTGATAATGTATTGCACTCCTTGGCAGGCTTTTTTAATATCTTTGTCTTGTTTTAAGTCGCCGATAAAAATCTCGGCGCCTCGGTTTTCTAGTTCTGAGTAGCGAGATGCGAGGCGAACGAATGCGCGGACAGGCTTGTCTTGCTGTCGGATTTCTCGTACAATTCGGCGGCCTAGTGCGCCTGTGGCTCCGGTTACTAAGAACATGATTTTTAGTTGTTGGTTGTTATTAACTGGATCGGGACTTACGCATAGGATCGAGAAACCTGGTTTCTTAAATTTATCGTTGCTAAACCTAAGATTTATGGTAGAAACCGGGTTTCTTTTGCCTTAGTTTTATTTATAACTCATAAATCAAATTTCGACAATTACGGGGGCGTGGTCGCTGGGTTTGATTAATTTTCTGGGAGCAATGTCTATTGTACAGTTTTTTGCTTGTTCGTACAGGGGAGGGCTGAGATAATGGTGGTCGATTCTCCAGCCGTTGTTGCGGGGAAATGCGGCGGCGCGGTAGTCCCACCAGCTATAATGACCTCCTTCTGTGGTGAATTTCCGAAAGGGGTCGTTTAATCCTAATCCTATGATTTCTGTTAGTGCGAGGCGCTCGGCTACTGATAGCCCGACGGAGTTAGCATTGGCTTTGGGATTGTGGATATCTCGATCGTCCGGGACGATGTTGAAGTCGCCGCAAATGCACAATTTATGGGATTTGTCTAGTGCTATTTTGAGGTATTCTTGCAGCAGTTTGAGCCACTTTAGTTTGTACTCATATTTCTCGCTGCCGACTTCGGAACCGTTGGGAACGTATACGCAAATAATGCGAATGTCGTCTATAACTCCGGCTATTAGGCGTTGTTGTTCGTCAAAAATACCTGCGGTTTCGTCGCCGAGAATGGGGGCAAATCCGGTGCTGATTTGCGAAAGGGGCGATCGGCTAAAGATAGCGACGCCGTTGTAGGATTTTTGACCGGAAATGTAGCATTTGTAGCCGAGGTTGATGAAGGGTTCTAGGGGGAAGTCTTTGTCTATAACTTTGGTTTCTTGGAGGCAAAGAACGTCTGGGGAGTTTGTTTGCAGCCAGCTAGTAACTTGTTCTAGGCGGGTGCGGATTGAGTTGACGTTCCAGGTGGCGATTTTCATTTTTTGTTTGTTATATACTCTCTGATTACTGGTTCTATCGTGAAGTGCGATCGCCCGTTTTGTTGTACTGTTTCCACTAATGACCGTCGTCCTAAAGATTGCATGACTTTCAAGAGTTCTGGCGGTGATAGTTGCAGGCTTTCTGGTATTTTTAAGATGTCGGCTGGTTCGGGGGTATTGGCTAGCCAGGCGATCGCCTGTTGTTCGGATGCGGTTAGGCGATCGCACTGCTGGTGCAGCAGAGATTCTAAATCACCTAAAAACAGGGTATCACAGGATAGGAACTCGGAAACGCTGTTGCCGAATAAGTCTTGAATCTATGACTTTTTCGGTAGCAACCAGCTAAATGTGATTTTTTATGGTCTAGTTGGGATGGAAAAATTTACTAAATATGACTTGATCTAGCTTGACAAGCTTTGGTATTTAGGAAATAATTTATACTTAAGACCGCAAACAGATAAATAAACAAATAATAAGCTAAAAAATAATTTATTTAGGTTTTATAAAAAAGGAGACGCAAAATGTATGAAATGGGAAGAAGCATTTAAAATCGTTTTTTCGGTTCTAACATCTGTCGCGAGTGCCAGTCTATTGCCTTAATCTGTGACCAATCCAAATATTGAGTAAGTTAAGATGTCTGACCTAATCTCAAAAACCACCGAACACCTAGACTACCCATTCCTATTAGTCACACAAATGGTCTGTGCGGATCAGCAGATTCATAGTGAAGAGTCGAAAGCACTACGCGAACTAGCAATGCAGATCAGCGCTTCTCAACGCACTCTAGCTGAGATGGAAAAAATTCTGGCTCAAGAGGAAAACCAGCTTTCTGTAGAGGATTTAGCTCGAAAAGTGTCGCCCGGTGAGCAAAGTGAGGCTATGTCGCAAATGTTGGCGATCGCCTATGTTGACGGTTTCTGTTCAGCATTAGAACGCCAGATGGCGGAACAAGTAGCACGGATTTGGAACTGGCCAACGGGAGAAGTACAGCGACAGTTGGCAGAAGTTGGAGCCTTTAGTGATACTCGATTTATAGGTGAAGACAATCAGCAAGAGAAACTCTCTATCGGTGCGCGTTTCCTTAAAGGGGCTGATTCTCTCCTTTCACGCGCATTAGTGGATAATGTAGCAAAGCTCACTGGGAGTGAGCAAAAAGTTGAGCAAGTACGACGGGAAATCCTGTTAACTGGGCCAGAATATGATAAGGCGATTCGTCAGTGTGCAGTCATCGCGGATGAAGATTACAAATTTGCAGAATTGGCACTTAAAAACACTTTATCAGCACTTAACAATTTGGACAAAAATATTCAACTGGCTATCGAAGACATCAAACATAAAACAGGTGGTAAAGGTCAATCTACCACCGCTAAGGAAGTCGCCAAGCAACTTGAGGATACTAGAAACTCTCTAAGTGCCGAAATTATCAAAGAAATGGAAATTGTGCGCGAGTCGCTTCGCGCCAAGGAACGCGCTCTCAATCATTTCAGCATCACTTTTATGGGCAGAACTAAGGCGGGAAAAAGCACTCTTCATGCCATAGTTACAGATGATGGATGGGATGCGATCGGTGTAGGCAAGCAGCGCACAACTCGGTTTAATCGGGTGTACGAGTGGAAGAATATCCGCATCATTGATACTCCTGGGATTGGCGCTCCCGGTGGCAAAAGTGATGAAGAAATTGCTAAAAGTATTATCGACGAGTCAGATGTGATTTGTTATGTGGTCACAAATGACAACATCCAAGAGAGTGAGTTTGCTTTCTTGCGCTTATTAAAAGAAAAAGCAAAGCCATTAATTATTCTACTGAATGTCCATAATAACCTGCGCGACTCTCGCCGGTTCGAGCATTTCTTAAAGAACCCCGATAAAATGTTTGTGATGGATGGTCAAAGTGGTCTAGGCGGACACATTGACCGTATCCGTCGCTACGCTCAAGAGCATTATGCTAATGACTATTTCAATATTGTTCCTGTGATGCTGTTGGCGGCGCAGCTTTCCCGCGAACCAGAACACGCAAAGAAGAAACAGGAGCTTTTTAAGGCAAGTCGGATGCAGGATTTTCTTGATTTAATTCGTGTATCTCTGGTTAATCATGGCGCAATTCGGCGCTCTCAAACTCTTCTAGGTTCTACCGTAGGCGCAATTGAGAATCCTTATAAGTGGGTAAATCAACAAGCTTTAGTCTATGAAAAATTGACAGAGACCCTGAAAAATAAACGTCAGACGATCGAAAAGCAAATCCATAGAGCTGGAAGGGACAGCCGTGAATCTTTACAGCAACAAATCGTATCAATTTTTCAAGAGGCTATCAATGCTATTCCATCCTTTGCTGAGGCTTATTGGGAATCCAAAGAAAATCAAATGAAGTCTGGATGGGAACAACAATTAAAGTCTATCCGATTTGAGGAACGCCTGAAAGCCGCATATCGAGAGAATGGCGAAAAATTTAACCAAGAAGTTCAGGAAGTTATTGAAGAAGTCGGAAATGAATTAAAACTGATTGCTCAACTAGAAGGTGGGAACTTTCAATTTGTAGAGCAGGATTCAAAGACTTTCAATAAACTAGCTTTTAAAATAGGTAGCATTCTTCTGATACCTTTAGCAGGACTAGCTTTAACACCTCTTGGTTTACCTGCGCTTGCTGCGACTGCAATCGTAATGGTTAGTGGTTTGATGATCAATTGGCTTGCCGATCGCTTTAAATCAAAAGATCAAAAGCGTGGCGAGGCTGTTAAAAACATTTCAACTTTACTAAATGAGCAATTGAGCAAGCATAAGCAAGCCACCCTCAGAGACGCTGAGGCTAACTTCAGCAAGTTTTGTGATTCTGTTGCCGTGAATATTGATGCCTACTTTGAGGAGTTAATTAAAAGACTAGATGAACTCGCGACTCACCTTGAAGAAGCAAAAAAGGAGTTATGGGGTAGAGAAAATTATCTAAATCGTGCTTATGCTATGCGAATCATTGACTGGTGTACTGAAGAAAACGAAACTCTCACAGATGAGCGTATCAAGGAAACCATTGCCAAAGTCGAGCGAGATTTCGGGCGTAACATGAAGATTGTCACAAAATCCAAAGTTCAGCGACTAAAATCACTAGAGGATATCAAACACATCCTTCAAGAGGATATTTCCTTTAGCAATCTCAAATCTCCCAAAAAGGACTAAATTACCATGACTCAGAACAACCCCAACTTTAAAGCTGCCGATGTTGGTGCTTATTTCAAGAAGACGCTAGTAAAGTTTGACAACTTACTGGCTCAGGGAAACACACCCGAACTAACAGCTATCCGCCAAAAAGTGCGCGATGAATTAAAAGAGTATCGAGAACAGGGGATTCTCGGAGTAGCTTTGGTAGGGCAGTACAGTGCAGGTAAATCAACCATCATTTCTGGCATGACAGGACGGCGCGATATCCGCATTGATGCTGATATTGCTACTGATAAAACTACCAATTATGATTGGAACGGCATCAAGCTAATTGATACGCCTGGACTTTTTACAGATCGCCAAGATCACGATGAGATTACTTATGATGCCATTAACAAATCAGACTTGCTGGTTTTTTGCCTCACCTATATGCTCTTTGACTCATTGACAGCAGAGAATTTCAAGAAGTTAGCCTATGAAAAAGGCTATCGCTGGAAAATGATGCTGGTTATTAATAAAATGTCTGATGAAGCAGGAGAAGAAGAGCAAAAAATTGCCAACTACCGCAAAAGTCTTGCTGATGCACTGAAGCCTTACAGTCTTGATGAATTTCCGATCTGTTTTATCGATGCCAAAGACTACTGTGAAGGCATTGATGATAAAGATGATTTTCTGACGGAAATCAGCCGCTTTCCAACTTTTATTGATGCTCTCAATCAGTTTGTAGAGCGTCGTGGCTCCCTTGCTCGTTTTGATACACCTGTCCGAATTGCTCTAAGCTGTGTTGATGAGGCTCAGTTGAGCTTTACTCGCAACTCTACCGAAGATTCTGCTTTTTTTGAAGTGCTGACACGGTTATCTCGCACAGTGCGTAAAGAGCGCGATCGTCTCCGTACCAAGATTCATAGCATAGCACTACTATTGTCATCAGCAGTTGTTAATGAAGGAAGAATCCTAGCCTCAGCAGTTGGTGGCAAAGATAACTTTGAGATGCTTAATAAACAGGCTGAAATCAAGGTACAACAACACTATGAGAGAGCAGGGCGCGAAATGGAACAAGCTGTGAATACAGCCGTTGAGTCAATACAAGATGAAGTTAAAGATATACTGCAAAGTAAGTTAGTCCAGGCGTTTGTAGCCCGTTTGCAGGTCAACCAAAAAGTATCTATACAAAATGAAGATAGGAATCGACTGATAGAGCAAGTTGAAATGCTTTTCCAAGTTGGAGAAAAAGTAGGACTTGATGTAAGTCAACTTACTGACTTAGGGACAAGAGGGTTTTTACCTACTGCTGGAGGGGGTTTTTTACGCTCTATGGATGTGGTAGGAAGCAATCTCCATAAAACTGTTTTGGGTGTCGGAGAATTTATCGGCTTTAACTTTCGACCTTGGCAAGCAGTCAACATTGCTAAAGACATAGCTAATGTCGCTATGTTTGTCGGCCCTCTTCTAACATTAGTTTCAATCGGAGCGGAATTTTATAAAGCCAAACAAGAACAGGAGCAAGAGCAGAAAATGGCTGAGGCTCGAAGCGAAATTACAAGTCAGTTTATCGCGATAGCTCAAAACCTCGAAAATCAACTTGAAGGGCAGTTGCGAGAATTTGAGCAACAAGTTTACGGAGAGATTGAGAAGCAAATTGCAGCCGCTCGTCTGAAGGAAGAGGAAGCGATTTCTGCTTCTAATACTTGGGTAAAACAACTGGCAAACATCCGTAAGGATTTTGATGTGATTATCCAGTACATCACTAAGGCTACAGCTAATCCGAATACTTGAAGCTGAAAAAGTGCGATCGCCCTTACACCCCAAATTGTCAAAAAGCGCGATCGCCCCTCACTTATATTATTTAGAGAAGACACGGCCCGAATAATATTTTTTCATCGATTGTTGAGAAATAATCACATGACAAGATTCATCTCTCTGCAAATCCCCTCTCGCTTCTAGCCAAGGCATTTCACTGCAAATCATTCGTTCCAAAGTTTCATCATCATACTCAAAATATGCCTCCGCAACTTCTTCGAGAAATTGGCCAACTTTTTGGGGAAGTTTTGGTTGTTCGATTTTCTCTGTAATTGGTTCCCAATTAAATTGGGATTGATACTTCTCTAATAAATCAGGAATAACTGGCCCGTGAATCCAGGCTTGAAAATCTGCATCAAATAGTGGCTTGCCGTAAACTCCTAAATACCAAGCTTGAGCGTAATACATGAGTTTTTGTAGCTTGTAGACGTTGATTGCTACATGAGTTTGCGCGGCTAACCAAAGGAAAGCATTTGCAATATCTCGATAGCTCAGTTTTTCTGAATTAGTTGGAACCGCAACAACTTTCAGTTTGCCTTCGCCTATCTGTTCCAATAGTTCATAAACTGATAAGTTAAATTCTCCGGCAATTTGCTCAATTCTTTGCCATACCGGAGAACTTACAGTTATTTGATATTCATTTGTTATTGAGTTAGCTTGAGTCATGGCAGTCCTTAAAGCTGACTTAAATAATTGTAGCAAACAGTAATGTTGTTGTGGGGCGGGAACTCTGGCCCGCCCCTACTGGATTTCTGCTGATTTAGCCGGACATGATATTAACCATTTGCTAACTTACAAATTGCAACTCATATCCCCAGATAATTGACTGAAACGCGCATTTTCCCGGTAGTCTACCGGACAGTCAATCACGCAAGGGACATCTTGAGCAAGGGCTTCTTTCAGAATCGGAATTAAATCCGTTGCAGCTTCCACTCGATAGCCTTTTAAACCCATACTTTCGGCAAATTTCACAAAATCGGGATTGCCAAATTTGACGAAATCTGAATGACCAAAATAATCTTGCTGCTTCCATTCAATTAACCCGTAACCGCCGTCATTAAATATCAGCGTCACAAAATTAGTACCGACTCGCAAAGCAGTTTCTAACTCTTGGCAATTCATCATAAAGCCACCGTCTCCGGTGACTGCTACTACTTTGCGATCGGGATAAACGAGTTTTGCCGCCACCGCGCCCGGAATCGCAATGCCCATCGCCGCAAATCCGTTAGAAATTATACAGGTATTCGGGCGATCGCAATGATAGTGCCGCGCCATCCACATTTTGTGAGCTCCGACATCAGATATAACAATATCTTCCGGGCCCATGACTTGCCGCAAATCGTAAATAAGTTTTTGCGGCTTGATCGGGAAACCGTCGTCGGCTGCATATTGTTCGTACCCCGCGCGAATATCCGCCCGCAATTGCTTAGCAAAAGGGTCTACTTTCTCCATGCGATCCGCACGCTGCAAAATTTCATTGAGGGAATCAGAAATATCCCCTACAACTTCTACCATAGGAATATAACTGCTGTCAATTTCTGCTGGCAGAGCTCCAATATGAATAATCGGGATTTTCCCCTCTGGATTCCACTTTTTCGGGGAATATTCAATCAAATCGTAGCCAACAGCAATCACTAAATCCGTTTCTTCAAAGGCACAGCTAATGTAATCCCGTTTTTGCAATCCCGTCGTCCAAAGTGCCAAAGGATGAGTGTAAGGAATTACGCCCTTGCCCATAAAAGTATTAGCTACAGGAATATTCAATCGAGTAGCAAATTGTGTCAAAGCCTCGCTAGCATTAGCGCGGATAGTGCCATTTCCTACTAACATCAGAGGACTTTTTGCCTTGGAAATTGCCACAGCCGCTTTATTCAGGCTTTGGTAAGCCCCAAAAGTTTTTTCGCGGTTGTCTTTGGTTAGCGGATGTCCTTCAACAGTCATTGCTGCGATGTTTTCTGGCAAGTCAATATGAACTGCTCCCGGCTTTTCACTTTGAGCTACTTTAAAGGCTTTACGGACAATTTCTGCCGTTGTGCTGGGTCGAACAATTTGAGCATTCCACTTAGTAACAGGTGCAAACATGGCGACCAAATCTAAATATTGGTGCGATTCAATGTGCATTCTGTCTGTGCCCACTTGTCCGGTAATTGCTATTAAAGGAGCGCCGTCTAAGTTAGCATCAGCAACTCCTGTCATTAAGTTAGTTGCGCCCGGCCCCAAGGTGGACAAACAAACGCCTGCTTTGCCAGTGAGGCGGCCGTAAACGTCTGCCATGAAGGCTGCGCCTTGTTCGTGACGAGTAGTAATAAATTTAATTGAAGAGTTTCTCAGGGCTTCTAGAACTTCTAAATTTTCTTCGCCTGGAAGTCCGAAGACGTATTCCACTCCTTCGTTTTCTAAACATTTTACGAGTAGTTCAGCAGTGTTCATTTCCGTTTTTTGCCTCTGTAAGTGTGGATTTTTTCTCTGGGTCAAATTCTCGTAAAAATACTCGATTAATTTTTTTAACCGCAAATTAACGCAGATTAATTGATATTTTTACGAGCAGTGTATCGAGTTTTACTTATTTTACCCACACTGTTTTAATGTTGACAAATTCGTGCATTCCTTGGATGCTCAATTCGCGTCCGTAACCAGAGCGTTTGATGCCGCCAAAGGGCAATCTGGGGTCTGATTTTACTAAGCCGTTGATGAATACGGCGCCTGCTTCTAGTTCGGAAATAAACCGATCGCTCTCTGAGTTTACTGTAGTCCAAGCCGTCGCACCCAAGCCAAAAGATGTGCTGTTTGCGAGTTCGATCGCCTCATCGATGCCTGCAACCCGGAATACTAAAGCTACCGGGCCAAAAAACTCTTCTTGACGCGCAGCAGCATCCGGGGGAATCTCTGCCAGAATAGTTGGCAAGTAGAAATTGCCACCATTCTCTGACAAAGGGCGGCCGCCTGTCAGAAGTTTTGCTCCCGATTGGATGCAAGTTTGCACTTGATTGTCCAAGTCTTTGAGGATTGCGGGAGTAGCTAAAGGGCCGATATCGGTTTCGGGCAACATCGGATCGCCTACTTTTAATTGCTCGATTTTTTCCACAAATCCTTTGATGAATTCGTCGGCGATATCTTCTGCTAAAATAAAGCGTTTGGCGGCGATGCAAGATTGACCGTTATTGAGCATTCGCGATGTCACAGCAGTTGATAAAGCTGCTACCAAATCAGCACTGGACATCACTATAAAGGGGTCGCTTCCTCCTAATTCCAGTACAACTTTTTTCAAGTTTTTGCCCGCATTTGCTGCTAAACTAGCACCTGCTGGTTCGCTGCCGGTGAGGGTTGCTGCTTTGATACGATCGTCCGCAACGATATCAGCTACTTTGTCGGCGCCCACTAACAAAGTTTGAAAAACGCCTTCGGGAAAGCCCGCTTCCGTGAAAATTTCCTCTATTTTCAAAGCGCACTGCGGCACGTTGGAAGCGTGTTTGAGCAAGCCGACATTGCCCGCCATCAGCGCCGGCGCCGCAAACCGAAAAACTTGCCAAAATGGGAAATTCCACGGCATGACGGCTAAAATAGCGCCCAGCGGTTGGTAGCGAACAAAGCTGCTGCTAGCGTCAGTGGTTGCCGGTACGTCTGCCATAAATTGAGCCGCATTTTTGGCGTAATAGCGACAAACTAAGGCGCATTTTTCCACTTCGCCGATCGCAGATTTGAGCGTTTTGCCCATTTCCAGGGTCATCATTTCAGCGTAAATTTCGCGATCGCGCTCCAAGATGTCTGCAGCTTTCTGCATCCACAGAGCTCGCTGCTCAAACGGCAGGTAGCGGTATTTGTTAAAAGCTTGCTGTGCTAATTCCAGCTTAGCTTCTATTGCCTCATCCGTTATCGGCTCGAAAGTTTTCAGCGTTTCTCCCGTTGCTGGGTTAATAGTAGCAATAGCCATTGTTTCATCTCCTGTGTGAAAAACACAAAAACCCCTGCTAGTTTTCAAGCTAGCTGGGGAGTTGTATCGATGTATTACAAAATAGAAAATTGCCAGCCACGTTTTCAGGCCTTGCTAACTTGCAAGTGCCGGGATTTGTTTAAATGCCTCTACTTTTAATTATAGTTCAGAATCTCGATCGCAAATCTTAAGAAAATTCGTCTTTATGACATCAGGCACCACTCTCAAAAACAGGCAGGATGCCTGTTCCACAAAAGTTAAATGTTTTTGTGGGGTATCTCCCCGCCTTGCATTCTCAAGAACAGGCTTTCGGGCCTGTTCCACTCTACATTTCTCAAATTCTCTTCCTCAAACAGACTATTCCTGAATGTAATCCTGCACATAAGACTGATAGTAATACCTACTGCCTTTATCGTTATTCGCCACCATTCCCAATAGCGGAATCCCCGCCATTTTCAAATCTTCAAAAGCCAACACCAGCGCCTCCCGCTCAGTTTGATGCAGGCCTACTACCAGCATCAATCCGTTAGTGTGAGCCGCCAACAAATTGGCATCCGCCAAACCCAAAAGCGGCGCAGTATCGTAAATAACTAAGTCAAAATGACTTGCCAAAGCTGCCATTAAATGCTGCATTTTGCGGGAAGAAAGCACCTTTGTGGGATCAGGAGGAACTGGCCCCGATGTTAACACAAAGAGGTTTTCATCGCGGGGCGATGGCAAAATCACATTTTCCACATCCAAATCCTCAGCAATCACATTGTGGAGGCCTTGCCAATTCGGTAAACCCAGCATTTCGTGCACCTGCGGCCGTCGTAAATCCGCATCCACCAACAGCACTTGCTGGCCCATTGCAGCAGCCGCCCGCGCCAGATTTACTGCGACAGTAGACTTGCCGTCAGCTACTTGACAAGAAGTAATTACACAAGAATTGATCGGAGTCTCAAGGTTGAGTAAGCGAATATTCGCATTGAGCGATCGAAAAGCTTCTTGAAAAGCGTCCGTCGGCATCGGCGAAATTCTCACATCCACCGGACTTGTCTCAGCAGGAGGAAGTCTCAAAATTTTATCGCTAGCAGGAATTACCCCCAACAAAGGCAGGCGAATCGACTGTTTGACATCCTCTGGAGTTTGGAACACCGTTTTATTGTTAAACCGTTCCGCCAATTGCGCCGCCAGCATACCAAACAGCAAACCAGCCAATCCCCCCAAAGCCAAATTCAAAGGCATAATCGGAGCCACAGCCATCAACTCGCCATTTTTGTAGCGCGGAATTTCCGGCTTAGCAATAATTTCCCAAGCTACCTCTTTTTGGCCAACAGCTTCAAGCTGCAAAGCTTGCTGTTTTGCCAGCAAACTATTCAGCGTATTATTAGTCAACTCCGCCTCCCGTTGCAAATCGGAATAGCGTCGCAAAATCACCGGGAATCCTTGAGAGTATTGATTCAACTGCTTAGCAGCTTGTTCCAAAACTTGATTCCGCACCCCCAGAACCTGAATTAAATTAGCAGTACCGATAAACTGCTCGATTAACTTAATCCGCACCGGATCTTGAAAAGCCAGCACTTGCGAATTTACCTTAGCCAAATCAGTTCCCAAAACCTGTTGGGCTTCTTTCTTCAACAAAGGAATCAGGTTCTTGCGCTGTTCTCGCAACAATTGCATTTGCGGAGTTTGGTCTGTAAACGTAGCCGAGTTAATCGCAATTTGCCCTTCTAATTGCTGCAATTGAGTCAGCATTCCTTGATAGCGGGGAGCTTGACTCAGAGCAGATGCCATCAGCGCTTGTTGCTGGTTTAATCCGAGCTGATTTTGCAGATTGGCATAGAGCAATCTCTGCTGATTGAGCTGCGTTTGCGCGTCCAATCTTTGCTCTTGAAGTTTGCTGATTTGCTGCGCGAGTTGTTGGGTTTGAACTTGTGGGTCGATGAAATTGTACTGCTGGCGCAACTTTTGAATTTCTGTTTGCAGAGCTTGTTGGCGCTTTTGCTGGTTGGGAATTTGCGATTTCACAAAATCCAGACTCTGACTAATTTGAGTTCTGGTATCTTGCACGCTGTAGTTGCGGTAGCCTAGCGCCACTTTTTCCAAAACAAACTGAATTTTTTTCGGATCATAATCCCGATATCTCACTTCGATAATCTTGGTATTTTTGAAGCGATCAATTGACAACCTAGTTTCTTGAGAAAACGGCAAATTACCTGCTTTTTGGTTCAATAGGTAGTTGTAATTTATTTCGGGATACTTAGCCTGCAACTGTTTAATAATCGGGGACATTACTTGCGGGCTTTGCAAAACTTGAATTTGCGATTCGTAGTCAAAACCGGAATTTTCTTTCGTCGCGGGGGCCGCTGGTTGCAGTTTTAGCTCACCGGAGTAGATTTTTGCTAAAGTATTTTGCGTAACTGCTGGTTCTACTAATAATTGAAAGCGCCCTTCATACTCGCTTTTTTGATTTAGCGTCCATGCAAAAACCCCGGTGGTCACTGCCGCTGCTACGCCGATGACTAAGATGGAGCGACTGCGGCAAACTTGCCAAAAATTTAACTCTTTTTCCTCTATTTGGTTTCTGCCTAAAAATTGCTCTTCTTCATAAAGCACGGAAGAGGTTTTTTGCAGCTCAGCGGCTTTTTTATGGTTATTAAACAGTGCTATTTGAGATTTGTTCCCTGGTTTCATTTGATTTCTACAACTTATTAGTTTAAACGTCTGTACCGCGGGCGCCGTTTTCAGGAACCCGGTGGATTCCTAGATATTTTGTTGCCAAGCCGAAAATTTTTCTAGAAAACTGGTTTATGAAACCTTAATCCTAGTCAATTCAAATCACCGAAAAATATTGAACAACCGAAATATTCCTAACAGCGGGCTTAAAGGAGCGAGAGTCCCGCCTACATTATCCGAGAACGTAGCGCGGCCCGATCGCCTTACCATAATTACATCATTATTTTGCAGTTTGGGATTAGTTTCCTCATTAGCGGTTGCGGAAAAATTCACCTTAACATTTAGCTGCGAAACAGTGCCATTAGGATTGAGGCGAATTAAATCCACCGAATCCATTTCAGCCCGCGCTTTATTAAAACCTCCCGCTGCTACCAGCGCTTGATTTAAAGTAGTGTTGGGCACCACCGCAATCGCTCCCGGTCTCACGATTTCTCCCACAATGTTCACCTTAATCGTATCAGGTGAAAAATTAGAATTAGCCACTTTGTCGTCTTGGGCTGCATCGAGATTTTCGGCTTTGGGAACGATAACCGTATCTCCTTGTTGCAGCGTTAAATCTTGGGATACATCTGCCACTTCCAAAAGTTGCCACAAATTCACATTAATAATTTGTTCTGTACCCGCCCGCGTCAGGCGGCGAACTTGTATTTGTCTGATATCAGCTACCGGCGTAATGCCGCCCGCCATTTTAATTGCCCTCGTTACAGTTTGCAGCAAAACAGTTTCCCCGCTGTTTGTTTCGCTGGCAGCAAACAAACCCGAATTTGCACCCATTTCATTCTCTTGTACCCTACTTGGAGCCTCTTTTGCCAAAGTATAAGTACCGGGGCGAGTTACTTCGCCCACCACAGCAATATTAATTGGTTGAGTGCTTTGTCCGGTAATATTAGCTACTGCTAAAGTCGGTGCTTCTTGGCGGTTAAGGCTAGTTACAGTGGGAATAAATATAGTATCGCCGTCGCGCAAAGTCATATCAGCGCGCAAATCGCCGTTTTGCAATAATTCCCACAAATCCACACTAATAATTTCTTCCGCTGCGTTGCGCTGGGGGCGGCGGATTTTGATTTGCCGCACGTCTGCTGACTGGGTAATTCCGCCGGCCATTCGCAGAGCCCGCGATATCGTTGGCATTTGAGTTCCCATTTGCTCTGCTGTGCCTCCGGGACCTGCTGCTGAGGATATTGTATAAGCTCCGGGGCGGTTGATTTCGCCCGCGATCGCAATTTGCAAAGGACGCGCCGCTAGCAGTTTCAGGGTAATCCAAGGACGTTTGAGGTATTTGCCGTATTTGTCTTTAACAGCATTAGAAGCTTGTTCTAAGGTCATCCCGTACACCGAAACGCTGCCAATTAACGGCAAACTGAGGGAACCGTCGGCCTGTACTTGGTGTTGACCGTTGGGGCCGCTGTATTCCGGGACGTTGAAGATGTCCATTTGAATACGATCGCCCGCTCCCAAAGTGTAAACTTCCGATCGTACACTTGAAGGTGCACTTGCCCCAAATCCCTGAAATCCCGGTGCGAGAGGTACCGGTACAGGAACAGGAGAACCGGAAGCAGGAGGAGGAGGAGGCAAAAACTGGGCCGCCGCAGGAGATGAACCCACCGCCGCCGCCAGCACTGACACTGTTAAACTTTGAATCATTAAACTTTTGACAGCATTGCTTGCCCAATAACCCAGCTTGCAGCTTTTGCTGGAAACGTCTCCCTCACATCCTCTCCTTGCAGGAAACGGGAGAAATTCTTCCCTTGGACTCTCCGCGAAGGGGACACAAGGGTGAGATTTTTTCTCACGTTGCACGCCGCGCGAATAACTTTTTACCACCATCGCTTTTTGCCTTTATCCTCATCCAACCCCGCCAACCTCAAATGTAACCCAACTGCTCTAACTTGGTCAGAACTTTTTTAACACTCTCTTCCACACTTTCTCGCTCTGTGTAACAAATAATCTCAGGATTGACCGGTTCTTCATAAGGATCGTCAATTCCCGTAAAACCCTTAATTTCTCCTGCTCTGGCCTTAGCGTATAGCCCCTTGACATCGCGACCTTCGCACACTTCTAACGGCGCTGTGACATATACTTCAACAAAATTTGGCTCCATTGCTCTAATTTCGTCGCGAATTGCTCTGTAGGGGCTAATAGCTGCGGTCATTGCGACTACTCCATTGCGGCTCAGCAGGTGAGCTACAAATCCAATCCGCCTAATATTAGTATCTCGGTCTTCTTGGCTAAATCCCAAACCTTTTGACAAGTTGGTGCGAACGACATCTCCATCCAATATTTCAACTTTGCAACCTCTTGCCTTCAATTCGGGTTCGAGAGCTTTGGTTATAGTTGTCTTGCCGGAACCGCTCAGCCCGGTGAACCACAAAATAAAACCTTTGTCCATTTTCAGCCATTAATTAGTTACTGGGAAATTATTAAGACGTAAAACTTTATAGATGCTGTTCCCTTTTTTCTATTATCGTTATTCGCGGTGTCATATTGCCAATATTGGCGCGCCAAAAATGAGAAATCAAAAGTTGCGATCGATTATTCGGTCATTTAGTAACAAAATTGTGCGCTCGCTGCCTAATTCCCGATTTATTATTTGTAAACTCTTGACACAGTAAAATTCTCTTGGGCATCACAAACGCCGAACATCTATCCGCAGGGTGCGGGCTACAAAAAACGTTACCTTACATTATGACAAAATGACACACACCGAACATCTATCCGCAGAGTTAACGGGAGCGAGCACCTGACTGAGCCTTTCGCAATAAACCTAAAATCTCAAATGGTATTGCCTATGTCTTCCGTTTTGAAAGCAGATGTTTTGGTAGTGGGTGGCGGCACTGGCGGTACCGCAGCAGCCGTGCAAGCAGCCCGCCGAGGTGCCAAAACTATTTTAGTAAGCGAATTCCCCTGGCTGGGAGGAATGCTGACTTCTGCTGGCGTTTCGGCCCCCGATGGCAATGAATTAGCAGCTTTTCAAACCGGTTTGTGGGGCGCGTTTCTCCGGGAACTCCAGCAGCGACAGCCAGGAGGTTTGGATTGGGGCTGGGTCAGTTTTTTTACTTACGATCCCCGCATCGGTGCTGAAATTTTCGCTGATTGGGTGAAGTGTTTGCCGAACTTGCACTGGATTTATGGACAAATTGCTCAAGATGTGCTGATGGAAGGCGATCGCCTTTCTGGCGTCCGGTTTGCAGATTTTACGGTTTCGGCCAAAATTACTTTGGATGCAACGGAATTGGGAGAGTTGCTGGCTTTAGCAGAGGTTGGGCATCGCTGGGGTTGGGAATTCCAAGCCGATTGGGGAGAACCCAGCGCGCCGATCGCCTCTAATGATCTCACAAAGCGTTATTCGGTGCAAGCTCCGACTTGGGTGGCAATTATGCAGGACTTTGGCTTAGGTGCGGTGACGCCAGAAATTCCCGCGCCGCCTGTTGACAATCCCGATCAATTTACGGGTGCTTGGGACGGTTACACTCCTGAGCAATTTCTCAATTATGGCAGGCTTCCGGGTGGATTGTTGATGATTAATTGGCCGAAGAGAGGTAATGATTATGGTGAAGGAGTCGATCGACTCATTAAATCTGAAGCATCTCGACAAGAATTCCTGCAAGAAAGTCTGTGGCACAGTCAAAGTTTCGCCCGATTCATTCAAACGCAACTCGGCCCCCGCTACGGCCTAGCACAGAATATTTTCCCCATTTCAAAGATCGAAAATCAACAAAATTTTTCCCTTCTTGCTTCCTTTGCCTTACATCCTTACTACCGAGAAAGTCGTCGCTTGCGAGGGATAAGGACAGTCAGAGAACAAGATATTTTGCCTATTGTCGGCGGAAGAGTCGCGAAGTTGCCGATAAATTCTGAGGGCATTTGTGAAACAATTGCGATCGGTAACTATGCCAATGACCACCACTATACCACCGGCGACATTCCCTTGCAGCCAAAATCCATCCGCTGGGGCGGCCGCTGGACAGGCACTCCGTTTACCATTCCTTACAGCGCCCTAATTCCTGCGAATACAGACGGTTTGCTAGTCTGCGAAAAAAATATTTCCGTCTCTCACATCGCCAACGGTGCAACTCGCTTGCAACCGACGGTAATGAATATTGGACAGGCGGCGGGGATGGCGGCGGCTTTGTGCGCGGAATCTGGATGTCAGCCGCGGGATTTACCGGTGAGAGTTTTGCAGGAAGCTTTGCTGCAAGATTCGGAGGCGAGTGCGGCAGTTATTCCTTTATTTAATTTGACACGGGGGCGATCGGACTGGCTGGATTGGCAACGCTATTATCTCGATCGACCTGAAGCATATCCCGCCAGTGGCGAATGTCAGGAGTCAGTAGAGAAACCAAGCAGTCAAACAGCAAATACCCACACCCCATTTTCTGGCATTTTCCGTCGCCTCGGCGAACAAGACTGGACACTAACGCTGACAAGCCCCGCAGCCTTAGCCGGTCAAACTTGGCAACTCGTGACTTTGGACTCGGAAACCGACAGATTTTTACAGAAGTGCGAAACCGAAAAGCCTCTGACAGTATGGGGCAGGCTGAATTCGGCAGGTGCTTGGCTGCTGTCGGTAGCAGTAGAATTGAAGAGGTAAGGTTTTTTGCAGAGATCCGAAAATTGCACAGATATCTATCCTGATCGATCGGGGCAAGTCTGTATCAGGTAATAGACACTGACACGGATACTACCCATGCACACCTACACTGCAATTGCTTTACTAAGCCTGTTGGGCATTACCTTGAGTGCCACTGCCGCTCGAGCTGTTGAATCTCCACTTCCAATGCTCGAAACTGCCACCGCCCAATATATGTTATCAGCCCAAACTCAACAAAATCCCGATCGCGTTCCTCATAGGGGCAGCGGACGCAGGGATTTTACCCAGCCTAATGTTTACACTCATGCGCTACAAAATTTCTAAGGGCATCGGACGTAAGCGATTATCACCACTGACTTGGTTCGGGCCGTTCATTCGAGCGATCGGATTTTCTAGGATTCTAGTTTTTCAGGTTAACCGACAACTGCACTTTTTGTGGACAGTTATTAGGAGATTGTTTTTTGTGTAATAAATGATAGCATATAAACCGGGAACCGCCATCTACCTAGATATAGATTCTAGTATATGGCGGTTTTGTTTGGAAAATTCTGGCTCTCCTGAGTTTATGTTGATAAACAAACCGCATATCCTTACTCCAAGGGCATCACAGAATCGCTAACAGTTGTGTCTGATACCGTATTTACCATAAACCCAGGAGATCCAGAATTCTTCAATTAAACAGAAATTACCCACAAGCCGCGAAGCATCCGGGTCTTTCCACCGATATCCCCCCTCCACCCCTTATTTTAATTGATCAAACCGGGTTTCGGCATCCATGACTATTCAAAATCAGCTCGGAGTCGCCTCAAATTCCTCCGATCGCAACAGTTATTTACTTTCTCCCCACCGCAGGTAGGGTTGAATTTTCAATGGCTGCACTATAATTAACGTGCGATAACTAACTTATATATAGGTAAACTGTCAGCACAGAGGGTGCAGCAATCTACTTAAATTCGCCACCAATTAAGAACCACTTATGCGGTGTGGATCGCCTTTAAGCCCATGCCCCTGTTACCTCAGGGAAATTAACTAACCTGAATATTAGGGTAGCTGGTAAGCTTTCCGGCGACTGTCGGCTATGCTTGATTCGGCGCTCTCGCAATAATTTAATGGAGGATGACAAGATGCCTCCAAGTTTGGCTATTTCGGGGATAGTGATGAAAAATGACTCTTTGGATCTGGTCAAAAGCCTCAGCCCTAGTGCAATGGATCAGATCATGCTATATCTGGCGTTTAGCGCCATGAGAACCAGTGGGCACAGGCACGGGGCGTTTCTAGACGCGGCCGCAACGGCGGCTAAGTGTGCCATTTATATGACTTATATGGAGGAGGACAACAACCTGCGAATGACCGGACACTTGCATCACATTGAGCCTAAACGGGTGAAGGTGATTGTTGAAGAAGTCCGGGAAGCTCTTACTAAGGGAAAATTGCTGAAAATGTTGGGTTCCCAAGAACCTAGATATTTGATTCAGTTTCCTTATGTCTGGCTGGAACAGTATGGTTGGATGCCGGGACGCGCTCGCATTCCGGGAAACAGCTTGACTGCGGATGAAAAAAAATATCTCGAAGGCAAAATTCCTCCTAATCCCCCTGACGCTCAACTGATCAATTCTTTTCAGTTTATGGAGTTGATCGAGTTTCTGCACAGGCGATCGCAAGAAGATATGCCTCCAGAAAGGCGAATGCCTTTGAGCGAAGCTTTAGCAGAACACATCAAGCGGCGCTTGATCTATTCGGGAACAGTTACTCGCATTGATGCTCCTTGGGGAATGCCGTTTTATGCCCTCAGCCGCGCTACTTACTCTCCGGCAGAGCAGGAAGAGCGGACATTTACTATGGTGGAGGATACGGCTAGATATTTCCGGCTGATGAAGGATTGGGCCGAAAAACAACCGAAGGTGATGCGAGTTATGGAGACTTTGGATATTCCGCCGGAACGCCTCGACCAAGCCGTTGAGGAATTAGATGAGATTATTCGCAATTGGGCCGATCGCTATCACAAGCAGGGCGAACCGACGATGATTGTACAAATGGTTTTTGGGCCGCAAGACGACGCTTAGTTCGATTAGTTATTAATCATTAGTCATGAGTTGATTCCTTGAGACTAATGACTAATAGTTAATAACTAATAGCCCTGCAGGCAGAAACCGAGTTTCTCTCGAAAAATACTGCGTTAGTGCCTTGAATTATCGTAAAAAACTCGGTTTCTTGGGTCGCGAATGCGTCCAGGATTAACTAAGCTAAAAAAGCTCGCCAGGTCGCCAATAAAACGATCGCTGCGATCGCTCCTATGAGTGTATTAAAAAAATTTACCACCTCGTTCGTCAGCCACTCAAACTTTGATTGCACCGTCGCCCCAATGACGCTCTCGATGTTCGTGGCAATAAAAGCTGCAACAACACAAAAAACAATTCCTGTCAAGTCAATTAAACCGACAGCCCAACTCAAAAACGCAATCAGAATTGAGCCGACAATACCTGCGATCGTTCCTTCCAAACTTACGGCCCCTTCCGTACCCCTAGGTACAGGCTGCAAGCTGGTAATCAAAAAAGTCCGCTTCCCGTAAGCTTTGCCGATTTCGCTAGCGCAGGTATCAGAAAGTTTGGTGCAAAAACTCGCCGCGTAACCCAGCAATAGCAGGGAAATAGCATCTTGTGGCACAGACATTTTGCCTGTATCTCCTAAAATAGATAATGCCAAAACTCCCAAAGCGCAAAGAGTGGCGGTTAAAGCCGAACCCCAGACATTTTCGGGGCCTCGGGCGCCTGAACGCTTTTCGGCTATGCCTTCTGCTTCTTTTTGGGCTTTGCCGATGCGGGTAACTCCCGATCCGACAAGAAAGTAAAACATCACCACAGCATAGCCTTGCCATCCCAAACAGCCCCAGATGAGGACACCCAATACCCAGCCGTGAAATTGGCCAGCGGGAGTGAGCAACTTTTTAGGAGCAATGGTGGCGATCGCGAGTAAAACTGTATTTAGGGCGATCGCCACCAACCAAGGATTAGACCAAGATAAATAATTAAAGAACAATTCAGAATTCTGCATTTTGTACCTCCATGAACCAAGTCTTATTTCATCTTGCCTTCCCAGTGACCGATATTGCCCAAACCAAAGCGTTCTATGTAGACGGGCTCGGCTGCGAACTAGGTCGCGAATCGCCAAATTCTGCGATTATGGGTTTGTGTGGCCATCAAATTGTCGCCCACGTTAGCCGCGAACCTTTGACGCCTCAGCGAGGCATCTATCCCCGGCATTTTGGGTTAATTTTTACTTCCGAAGCTGACTGGGAAGCGTTGTTAGAGAAAGCCCAGCAAAACAACTTAAATTTCTATCAAGAACCGAGACGGCGATTTGTCGGTTTGCCTACAGAACACCGTACTTTCTTCTTAGAAGACCCTTTCCACAATATACTTGAGTTCAAGTATTATTGTGAAGCTGAAGCAATTTTTGGTCGCAGCGAATACGCTGAAGTTGGCGAT
This sequence comes from Microcoleus sp. Pol11C3, assembly GCF_036701485.1. Taxonomy (NCBI): domain Bacteria; kingdom Bacillati; phylum Cyanobacteriota; class Cyanophyceae; order Oscillatoriales; family Microcoleaceae; genus Microcoleus; species Microcoleus sp. Pol11C3. Next base: position 97,661 of record NZ_JAUBQW010000001.1, read on the forward strand.
GCAGTTTGATATCTAGTCCGGTAGCGATTTGCCTCATGTGCGGGCGGGTTTACGAGATTGTTGGTTTTAGGCCATTATTATTGGTAAAACCCGCCCTACAAAATTTGACATTATACAAGAATGAATCAAACGGTTAATCATGAACTTTCAAGGGTTCTGAAAGTGCTTCAGCGACCGCTTTTAAACTGCTGGAATGCCTCGCCATCATGGCATGGGCGAATACGGACAATTTTACTTCTTTGGCAGCAGATATTTGGGAACTAGAAGCAGGTACGATGATGAAATCCCAATCTGTCCAAATAGAAGTAAAATTGAGCTTTTCCAACAAGGCTGCATCTCGATTTAAATCTTCCAGAAAAGCACTGCCAGGACGCATTTGAACGCAGCCTTTTCCCCAGAGAGTGTAAGCCATCCAAGTACCGCTGTGAGGAGAAGATATTGCAATAAATCGCTGCACTCGGTTAATGCCACCTAACCTTTGCAGGTAGTAGCGAGTTACTAGACCGCCCATGCTCAACCCTACTATATCTAAATGCTGTTCTGTCGCAAAAGTTTTGTCTATATAATCTGCTATTTGTTGGGCTAATTCGTCTATGCTGGCGTTGCCCCAATGGGGCGAGAGATTGAGGGTATATACTGACCATCCCAGTTGTGTCAGGTAGCCAGACATTTTGTGAAAAATTCCCGATTTTCTGAAGATTCCGTGAATTAGCAAGACTGGGTTGCGGCTGAAATTGCTATTCATTCTTAAGTGGAAACTTTATTTTCTATAGGTGCTTTGAGTTCTTCAACTAATGCGTTAATACTTAGGGATTCTGTCACCATTTGGCGGTGCAGCAAAACGTTGACTTTAACTTCTTTACCTACTGGCATTTGGGAGCTGTTCGCTGGTACAATCATTATGTCAAATGGCGTCCACATTGATGTAAAGTTTATGCGTTTGAGCATTGTGACATCTTGATTCAAATCGCGCAGTAAACGACTATCGGGGCGCATATCCAGGTATCCTGGTAGGCGTAGGGAATAGGCTGTGAGGGTGCCGTGGTGAGGGGAAGATAGGGTGATGAAACGCTGTACGCGGTTGATTCCTCCGAGTCGCTGGACGTAGTAGCGGCTGACGATGCCGCCCATGCTGTAGCCTACTATGTCTAAAGGCTGTTCTGGATCGAAGGTTTCAGAGATGTAGTCTGCGAGTTGCTTGGCCAGTAAGTCAAGGCCGAGGCTGCCGTCGTTGGGGGTGAGGTTGAGGCTGTGGACTGACCATCCGAGTTCGGTGAGGCGGGCGGACATTGTGTTGAAAATAATCTTTGTGTCCCAGATGCCGTGTATGAGGATGACGGGATTGCGATCGAGCGAACTGTTCATTTGAAAAGAAAATTGCTTGGTGATTAAAGCATAAATCACTCCCCTAGGGAGTGTGACCCGTACTAGGACAGCTAGGGAATCGGATCGAGGTACGATCGACAATTAGTGCGAATCGCTAACAAATTCTGAGATACTTGTAAATAAGTGCAAAGCAGTGCGAGTATTTATACCTAAAATTTGCTTTGATGAGGTAGCTTAGAGATAGCCCAATGTAAATTTTGATGAATAAATGTAGACAAAGGTTGCCCTAGCTCGTAATCTAACTTTGTTGACAAGCTTGTACAAATTTCTCTAAAAGAACAAAAGGAGTAAGTCTAATGTTTGGTTTTATCAAAAATTTCTTCGGCGGTATTTTCGGCTTTTTCGGCAGACTGTTGGGCTTGAAAAAGTCTGAATATTTCCTAGATTTGGGCGAATCTGGAGCTAAGGAACCAGCAAAAGTTGCGCCTGCGAAGGCTGAACCTGTTGCCAAGAAGGCTGAGCCTGTTGCGATCGCACCGGCAAAAGTTGAGCCTGTTAAGTCTGAGAAGTCAGAACCGGCTAAGAAGGCTAAGGTAGAGAAAAAGTCTCAGAAAGAAAAGGAACCAGTCGCTAGCGTTGCTGCTAATAATGCGGAACCCGCTAAGATACCTGCAGCGGCAGCAACTAACGGGAAAGTTCCGAGTCAAGCTGAACCGAATCGGACTTTTGCTCCTAATAATTTAATGCCGACACCAACTGGAAGTCGTCGCACCCCAGGCCCTAGCATGAACAATTTCCGGGAAATGGCTCGTCAGGTGAAAACGAAGTAGGAAATAGGGAATTGATAATAGGGAATTGGGCATGGGATAATTCCCAATGCTGGCGTTAAAAATAAAAAAAATGACATTACTCATTTTTAATTTTAACTCTTTGTTCTATTCCCTATTTTCTGGGTTTCTGAGGAAGGCTAATGCGCTGTATAGCTGAAAAGCTGAGTCCCAAGGAGTTTCGGATTTGCGCTCGACTTCTATATGAGATTCGATTTTGCTCAACATATTAGTGTAATCGAGCACTGTCTCGGCAAAGGGCGTAAATTCTGACAAAACTGTAACGTCAAGCTGGCGATCGAATATTTCCAGTAAGTTATTCCAGTTAAGTCGGGTGGTACTTTGAGGAATCTGTGGAGAGTTTTTGACTCTGGATGTTTTGTTTTTCGGGTTCGGTGAAGTGGGGATATCAGCAGAAGCTTTGGTGAAGTCAACTCCTTTTTGGAATTCGTAACTTTGGTCGCAAATTCGCAGAATACAGTTTCTGCTGGGAATGTGTAAGTCACAGATTTGAGCGTAATCTTGCCTGATTTCTTTGTGGCGAAATTGCTCGGTTCTTCGGTTGGGGGAGTAGTCCATGATTTCGATGAACATCGGCAACAAGCCTTCTACTCTTTGCGTAACTTCTGACCAGTTAAATTCGATCGCACCGAGTCGTGAGAATTTATCTTTGCAAACAACGGCTGGGGAAGAGAGAGACTGGAAGTGTTGCACTCGGAAGATTTGGATTTTTTGAATATCGCTTAGGGTTGCCCAAAATACGGGAATGTCGGCCTTGAGGAGTTCTTGACCGTAAATTCGGAGTTCGGCGATGGGGCCAGTTTTGTAAAGTCTCCAGCCGCGGCTTTGGATTTGCATCCGGGTTGTGTAGGCGTCGATTTTAAAGATTCTGCTGATATTTTGAATGGCGGCGGGTTTGTTTTCGGGACTCACGGGTTCGAGGATGAGGAGTCCGGGTTCGAGGTTGCTGGGGTCGTTTTTGGCGGTTTCTATGGCTTGTTGGCGGAGGTTTTGTTGTGCCGTTTCAATCCGTTGAATAGCTTGGCGTGTCTGGAACACTATTTTGGGGTTGGTGATGTCGCGGAGTATTTGTTTATAGGTTGTTTGGGCTTTTTCGAGGTTGTTGGTGAGTTCGTAGTAGCGGGCGATGTAGTATTGCACCCACGGATTTTCGGGCGATTCTTTTTGCAGTTGTTTGATGAGTTGGGCAGCTTGTTTGTAGTCTTTACTCTCTAGGGCGGCGGCTATTTGGTTGATGTCTGTCATGGCGGTTGCGGGAATGGCGTTGTTTCTATCTTGGCTGATGTTTGGGTGGTTATGCTAGTGGTTAACAACTTTCGCTTTTATTTTAGTTTGGGATTTTGGGGTGTTGGGAAAATTTAAGATTTGGATTTTTTAACCGCAGATGAATGCGGATGAACGCGGATGTGTGGAGAGGGATGTTGAGTGGATACGAAAATAAATATAAGTTAAAGTTGATTGGAATTAATGCTTAAGCTGTAAGAACCTTTGCTTGTACGATCGCCTCCTTTAACAACTATTTTATAAGTGCCGTTACTAGGCAATTTTACGGTGAGTTGAGACTCTCGGCGATTCTGGGAGTTGCCTGTTTTTTGGGCAATATTTTTGCCGTTGGTGTCTAACAGTGTTATGTTGTGGTCGAATGCTCTGCTTTTGAGGTCGATCGTGATAGATTGACCTGCCCGTCCTTGAAATGTGTGTTGGTGGGATTCGCCTTCTTTGAGGTTTCCCCGCTGCTTTAGGATGGAAATGGAGGTGAGTTTTGGGCGATCGACATTGCTCAATTCTAAGCCGTAATTGGTCACGGGTGCTTCGGGGCCATTTCCTTCTCTGACAGCGATGATAAAGGCTGTTTTGTTGTTGGGGTCTCGGAGTATTTTGTCAATAAATTGGGATTGTATTTGTTTGGCTGTTAGAGGTTTAGGTTGATTGAAGTTGGGTTGTGAGGTACAGAAAAGCACGGCTCCGTCTAGATAACGGGCGGCGTAGAACAAATAGTTTTGACCGTTAGTTGTAAATTCGTTTCTGCTAAAGATAGTGAATCTTTCAAGTTGCGGTAGTTGCTGATTGCGCTCGCAATTTTTATCGATGTAGATTTCGTTGGCTGATGGCTGTCGCTGGGCGAAAACTGCTGGGACGATGGTGGTTACAATTGCTGAGATGACGGTGAGGGTGAGGGTGAAGGGCGATCGGCTTTTCATAAATACTTGTTTCTATTTATTGTTGTCAGGTATTGTACGCTGTACTTGCTATTTTATCTCTATTTTAAATACTTTTCTAATTCCGCAGTGCGCTGTTTCGTCATGCGCTCCAAACATTCATTAAGGAAACCTCCATAACCGGTACCGCCACGACTTTTATAAACTTCAAATTCACAGGTTTTATCTCTTAACTTAATCCATCCTAATTGTGCTTCCGTAAGAAGTGAGCGCTCTTCGTCGCTCAATGAGGAAGTTAGTTCTTTGTAAACCTCGTTCAGTCGTTTATCCGAGGCCTCATAACTCAACCGAATACAAGTTCTGACTTGTGCATCTCCTTGCGGGCGATCGCAATTAATCTGTTGAGCAATGGGAAAGCTCGGAGATTGTGCAGAAACTGATGTTGTACCCAAAATTGCCAAAAGCGCTAGCGACCAAAAGGGCGATCGATCTTTCCTCAACTCTATTTTCATTGCCCGTCAACCCACCTATCTGATGAATTCTTTGTTATTTGTTGATATTAGCACTTCTCAAATGCCGCGCCAACTAAAGATAAAGCCACAATCGGTGCTGTCACCGCTCTTAAAATTCTACTCCCCAAAGAAACAGGCTCAAAATCAAATTCGATCGCTCTTTTCACCTCACCGTCAGTCCATCCACCCTCCGGCCCAACAGCAATCACAATCGATAATTCTCCCCCAGCCGGGGGCGGGTACGGGGACACCGCCCCTACAAAGGGGGGATCGAAACTACCAATCAAACAATCCCATAAATGCCGATTGTCGCCGCGAGCAACACAGATAAATCGATTTTTTTGACCGCAATCTTTGACAGCAATATCAAATGAAACAGGCTCTAAAATCGTCGGCACAAATTGACGTTCCGACTGTTCCGCCGCCTCCGCAGCAATTCTTCTCCACCGATCGACTTTCTGAGCACTTGGTTTGAGCAAAGTTCGATCGCTCGTTACCGGCACAATACTTGCCACACCCAACTCCGTCGCCTGTCTCACAACCTCGTCAAAGCCGTTTCCCTTCGGCAATGCCGCCATCAAAGTTACTTCAACGGGTAGCTCCCTGTTGACAGCAATCTCCTCTGCTATCGAGGCAAATAACCCGGTTTCCTGGGCTTCTAGGACTGCTAACCACCAATGTCCCCGCCCGTCCATTGCAATAAATCGATCGCCCGCTTGCAAACGTAGCACTCGATTTAAATAATGCTGCTGTTCTCTGGTTAAGTCGATTTGGCGATCGCAAATTTGAGGGGCAGTAATTGCTAATCTTTGTAATTGAGGCATTGAATTTGGGATTGTTCGTTTTCTATTAGAGATTTTTTTATTTAACCGCAGAGAACGCAGAGAACGCAGAGAAAGAGAGAATGAGAGGAGATAGGCAGGCGGGGTTTCAACCGCTCAGAAATAATAAAGGCAAAGCATTTACAACCAGATTTATGTTAAAAATCCAAGTTTTTTTCTGCAAATGCTCTGCCTTTATATTATTTTTGCGTGAGTTTTATTTGATGCTAGCAAAAATCGAAAATTGCAAATCGGCTTATGCTTCCTCCTTAATCTTTTTTAAATAAGTGGAAATCGCTTCTGTAGCTAGCTGTGTAATCGGCTTGCCCTGACGGGCTGCTTCTTCCTTGAGCTCGTTGTAGATTTCATCGCGGACGCTAATTCGACGGCGGACTTTGCCACCGCTAGCAGTGGCAGTCTCGTTCCCGTCATCGTTACTAGACGTAACTTCTAATTCATTTATCTCAGTTGTCATCGAGTCAGCAGATTGGTAGTTGGTTACAAATTGACGGATAGATTCTAACCCGACGCGATCGCAAAAATTGCCAAAACTCTCGCTCAGTTGCCGTTTTTGCTTGAAATAAACAAAAATCGGCTCCAGAAAAGCTTCAAAATCCTTGACGTGCAGCTTTTCCTCAATTGGTTTTGCCAGCCGCGTTTGGTCGGGAGAACCGCCCAGCCAAATCTGGTAGGATTCCGGGGAACTCCCGACAAACCCCAATTCTGCCATATAAGGGCGGGCGCATCCATTTGGGCAACCAGTCATCCGCACCACAAAATGCTCGTCTGCCAAGCCAACTTTGGTCAAAAGTGCGCGAATCCGCTCTAAAATGCTCGGCATCACGCGCTCGGACTCGGTAATCGCCAGCCCGCAAGTCGGCATTGCTGGACACGCCATCCCATAGCGCACCAATGGGTCGATCGCAGTTTCCCGTTGAATGCCACATCGATCGAGTATTCCCTGAATTTCTTGTTTGATCTCCGGCGAAACATCGTAAATCAGCACGTTTTGGTGCGGCGTCGCCAGTATCGGCAAGTTGTACTTCTGCACAATTTCCCGCAAAGCTGTTTTTAGCTGAAATGAACCTTCATCCTTAATCCGGCCATTATCCACAGAAATGCCGACAAACAGTTTACCGTCTCCCTGTTCGTGCCAGCCCAAGAAATCCAAATACTGCCACTCAGGCAGCGGTTTAAAGGCTTCTAGGGGCTTGCCAAAATATTCTGCTACTTTTTCGCGGAACCACTGTACGCCTTTGTCGTTAATCAGGTACTTCAGCCGCGCGTGCCGTCTGTCTGTGCGATCGCCGTAATCTCTTTGCGTTGCTACAATTGCCTTGACCAAATCGTAAACATCATCCTTGGCAACATAGCAAATCTCGTCAGCAACCCGCGCAAAAGTCTCTTCTTTATTGTGAGTACGGCCCAAACCGCCGCCAGCAAACACGTCAAAACCTTGCAACTCCCCAGCTTTATTGGTAATTACCACCAAGCTCAAATCCTGAGAGTACAAGTCAATTGAATTGTCGCCGGGCACGGTAACGGAACACTTGAACTTCCGCGGCATATAATGGCTGCCGTAAATCGGTTCTTCTTTGTCGTCGCTAAAGATTGTGCCGTTGCCGTTTCGTTGTCTCGCCGCCTTCACTGCGGGGTCTTCCTCGGCCGAAACAGCTTTTTCGCCGTCCAACCAAATTTCATAATAAGCACCGGTTTGCGGTGTCAGCAAATCGGCGACCTTGCTGGCGTATTGCAGCGCATACTCATATTCTGGGCGATTTTTGTACGGTGCTGGCGGTGCCATGACGTTGCGGTTTAAGTCGCCGCAAGCTCCCAAGGTTGACCCCATATTTTTAATAATTGAGGAAAACACTGCTTTAAGATTTTTTTTCAACACGCCGTGAAGTTGGAAACCTTGGCGCGTTGTAACGCGGAGCGTGTGGTTGCCGTATTCTTCAGATAGCTTGTCTAAGGCTAGGTATAATTGCGGCGGAGTGAACCCGCCGGGATTGCGGGTGCGGAGCATGAACTGATAGTCTTTTTCTTGTCCTTTAACTCGATTGTCGCGGTTGTCTTGCTGGTACGAGCCGTGAAATTTGAGAATCTGAATCCCGTCTTCGGTGAAGTGGGTAGTTTCTTGTAACAGTTCAGTCGCAACGGGTTCTCGTAAATAGTTGCTGCGTTCTTTGAGACCTTCTGATTTAGAGGGCTTGCGCGCAACAGGGGTTGAAGTGGAAGATGTGATCATGGGAATGTATAGTACCAGTTATAATTAGATACAGCCGATCGAATATTTCTTGAAAATTTGACACTTGACAAATTTGCACTTGACAAATATCCTCAGAAATGCTGTGTCGGATATGTTGAGAACTCGGTTAACAAGTAAGCTAACAAGTAAGTTAATAACGGTAATCCGGTAGGAATTCTGATGTTGTTCAATTGTAACACGATCGAGCCGGGGCTGAAAAATTGTAATTAAGAGTTTATACTTTGGTTCGCTTAAGTGTACGAAACTTTAGAAATAATTAACCTCAACCTTTGAAACTATGTCACTGTATGACGAAGACACCTTTGTTGTCTTAGAAACAAACCAGTCAGAGCAGTTTTTGACTGCCGCGGAACTGTTAGAAAAGCTGAAAGCAGTCTTATCCGAGGAACACGAAGATTTGCCGCAGGACGTGGATAAAATATCTGGCGTGGAAGCTCAAGCTAAGTATTTGATTGATACTTATTGTGAATTAGATGTCGGGCCGGGAAAATTTTTGCAGTGGTACGCCGTGCGCTTGGAAAAGTAATTTTGGGGATGGCGATTGGTAATACCGTTAGCAGTGAACAGTCAAAAGTCAACCAATTTTAAATCCAAAATCTAAAATCGGTTAATCTTCTAACTGTTGAACCGATGATACTTCAACTGCGGTAACATCGATCGTACCGGGCGGTGTCAAGCGACTAAAATGACCTTCCTCTATTTTCAGAGGTTCGCCGCAGTTGGCACATTGAAATTGAGTTTGATTTAAAGCTGTAAATTCGTATTGACAAACTGGACAATTGTCCTCAATTAAATTGCGTTTCAGCCACCACTGAAGCGCGAAAAATGCTACCACAGGCGTCAGCAGCAAAAAAGCTACTACAATCAAGACTGATTTAACTATCCAACCCAAACCAATTGACACCAACAAACACGCGAGGCCCAGCAGTATCAGCCAATTGCTAATACGGGGTAGCTTTAAAGAGATTTTGGGGGTGCCTTGGTTCACGGTTGTCTCCTTTGGTGTCTTTGCAGGTAGGCATAACTCTATCCTACTCAGAAATTCAGGCGGTCGATCGAGTTAATCTTCGTATCATACACCCAGAAACCGCTCTCTACTGCATAAGTTTATCTGAGTCAGAGGGTTGAAAAATTCCTTGTAAGGATTGACAAAGGGATTCAAAACTAAATCTTGCCAGGGTTTGTTCCCTCAACCAGTGGTGATCGCACCTTTTATCCTCCCCTCGCAGCATTTCCACACAAGCAACCGCTACTGCTGCTGAATCTCGGCGGGGAACTCGCCATCCCAGTTTACCATCTTGCAGCGGATCGGCTGACCCGTCCGCGTCCCCCGCCAGCACGGGTACTCCGCAAGCCAGCGCTTCCAAATAAACTATACCGAACCCTTCCTGGGAGGGCATTACATAAGCATCGGCCAACTGGTAATGTGCTGCTAAATTTTCTGTCGGTACAAAACCCGCAAATATTACTCTTTCAGTAACTCCCAAATCATCAGCGAGTTTGGCTAATCTAGATCGATCGTCTCCTCTGCCAATAACTAAGTATTTCACATTGGGAAAAGTTTTGGCTATTTGCGGCAAAGCTTGAATGGTGACATCAACGCCTTTGTAAATATCGCTCGATCGCAATCTGGCTACAGTCATCAATATTTTAGCACCAACCAGATTGTACTGCTCTAATAAATCCTGTGGCTTGGGCCCATTCGTAAATATATTTTCATCTACCGTACAAGGCACTATTTGGAACTTTTCGGGATTTAATTGGTTGATTTCGCAAGTATGATCGCGCGTGTACCTGCTTATAGTCCAAATACTCTCAGCTTGTCTCATTGCTGTTTGATATTTGGGCGGAAGCGGTTCCCACACTTCCTTGCCGTAAGTTAAAATTGTGTAGGGAATTCCCAAAGGTTGGCACAGAATTTGAATTAGCGGTGCGAGTTTGATGTGGCCGCAAAAAACCCGCTGAGGTCGTTTTTGCAGCAAGCGAGTTAGTAATACTGTAGCAAACTTAAGACGACCCAAACCGGGATTCTCGGTTTTGAGGTAATAAAATTTCAGATTTTTTGACTCGTAAGGATTTTTGCAGTCTTCGGAATCTCGCAACAGCAAAACTTCAGCTTGTGGCGGCGAGTTTGTCCCTGCGGTTATGGACAGGTAAGCTTTGAGAATGTCTTTAACGTAGGATTGAATGCCACCTTCGCTGGCCAATATTTCTAGGAAACAGAATAGGTAATTTGTCGATCGCATCTCAGATTTACCCATTGACAGTGCAGACAATTATTGCTGTAGAGTGACTTTGCAAAAAAGGGCGATCGCCATTATTCAGAGCTTTTAAACCATGTCAAGATAACTGTAATTGCAGGTTTTACAGGCAAATATTTGGCTCGCGTACTCCCACCGTTGGTTTTGAGCGACGATCTGCTTTTTAAGTAGGGCTTTTTAACGGGCTGCATGGGTGGGTGCGAGGCTTTGCTTTCAGTTTACTCTGATCTACCGTTATTAACTCTCAACTTAATGATTTTTTACAATATCTTACCCCAAGCAAAAATTAAGATTTATTGAGTTGGTACGGCGCATTCGACCAGACTGAGGATTAGCAGAGCCGTGCCGATCGAGGATCTCGCATCTTTAGTCTTTGGTAAAAGTATTGTCTATCCAAAGATAGATATCGAGCCCGGTTTGAACTGTTATCATCAGCAAACATAGAGAGTTAAATTCAATATGACTCTGCCAGGTTTTAAAAGCAATTTCTGAAATATTTTGTCGAAAATATTCTCCTAAAGTTTTCTCAAAAAGTAAAAAAAAATAATGCTCATAAAGCATTTAAAAAATTCAAGCATCGTTAACTTTTTTTGCAGGGAGAATCGATACTGGATATTCGTATCTTTTCTGTTTGCAAAAGCAGTCTAACGAACCCAACGAGAAAGTTTTACGAGCAGAAAATAAACAAGGTATCGTACAATCATGTACGAAGAAAAGCCTGCCACCTAAAACATTAGGTATTCGAGCTTAAACCTAACAAAAGCTAATGTTAGGTTGGCAACGTCATATTTACGAGTGACTCTCTCCAAACCAGCCTTCATTGGAGTTTGAGGTGAAACGAGTAACGATCGCACTCAGTCTTTTTAGTCTACTCAGCAGCACTCTGGCAAGTTGCACCGCAGCTTCCCAAAACGCTCAAAACAGCACACAACCAAGCACCTCCGAACTTTCATCAGTTGCTGTAGCAGTCCGCGACCTCGGCAATCCATTCTTCGTACAAGTTGGCAAGGGCGCTGAGGCCGAAGCCAAGAAAATCGGCGGTGCAAACGTGAGGACAACTCTCGTTTCCAGCGGCGATGATTTAAATCAGCAATTTAATCAAATCGAAAACTTTATTGCCTCTAAGGTCAGCATGATTATACTCAATGCTGCGGACACCAAAGGCATTGCACCCGCTGTCGAAAAAGCCAAGCAAGCCGGAATTCCGATAATTGCAGTGGATACCGCCGCCGAGGGAGGCGTTGATGCCACAGTTACTTCAAATAACGTGCAAGCTGGCGAAGTAAGCTGTCAATATATAGCCGATCGCTTGAAAGGAAAAGGCAGCGTTGTGATTATCAATGGGCCTCCCGTCGCTTCAGTGGTCGAGCGAGTTCAGGGGTGCCAGAGTGTCTTCTCCAAATATCCCGATCTCAAAGTTCTTTCCAAAGATCAGAACGCAGAAGGCAGCCGCGATGGCGGGTTGAGAGTGATGAGCGATTTGCTTACTTCCTTCCCAAAAATTGATGCTGTTTTTGCAATTAATGACCCCTGTGCCATTGGTGCAGAATTAGCGGCCAAACAGGCACAAAGAAGCGAGTTCTTTATTGTGGGAGTCGATGGTGCACCTGAAGCTTTAGATGCCCTCAAGCAGAACAACAGTCTCTTTGTGGCTACAGCAGCTCAAGATCCATTTCGCATGGCCGCCAAGGCAGTTGAAGTCGGCAACGACATTCGGAAAGGAAAAAAGCCAGCCGATCCAAACATTCTGATTCCAGTCGCGCTGATTACTCGCGAAAACGTCAATCAACATAAAGGCTGGACAAGTGAGTGACCATTAGTGTCAACTTAAGCTGTCAGTCCGCCAGTCCGCCAGGGACTGAAGTCCCTGGCTAATAGCTAAAGTCCTCTGAAGAGGACTCAGAAGAAGAATTTTCAAACTCATTAGACCTCTTCCAAAAAGCCTGTCAAGAACAGGCATCTTGCCTGTTCCACAAGAATTCTGGGAGATCTCTATTAGTCCTCTTCAGAGGACTTTAGCTTTGAGGCAGGGGTTGAAACCCCTGCCGGACTGCGGGAAAGAGCGTGGAAAGTTGGCATCAATGGCAAGTGACATCCTCCTACACCAAATCTACGATGGTAAATAGCACTCAAGATTCAATTAAAACTAAGCCCGTACTCGAAATGCAAGGTATTACAAAAACCTTTCACGGTTTTACAGCCTTGCACGATGTAAATATCACCGTTTACCCAGGCGAAGTCCACGCCCTCATGGGGGAAAACGGTGCGGGCAAAAGTACGCTGATGAAAATTCTGGCGGGAGCCTACATAGCTGATGCAGGCGAAATCAGAATTGACGGTCAAGCTGTTAAGATGACAGACCCCGGTCAAGCCAGAAATTTAGGGATAGCGATTATTTATCAAGAACTCAATCTTGCACCCAATCTGACAGTTGCTGAAAACATTTTTATGGGCAGCGAGCTGAAGAAAGGAGGTACATTTTTAGACCAAGATGAAATGCGGCGTAGGGCCGCTGAGGTATTAAAAAACCTCGATGCAAGTTTTGATGCTGAAGACCTTGTTTCCACACTCTCCATTGCCGAACAGCAGCAAGTGGAAATAGCTAGGGCGCTCAAAGATAAAAGCAGAATTTTAGTGATGGACGAGCCGACGGCTGCGCTTTCTGACCGCGAAACAGATAAGCTTTTTGAAGTGGTTCGTCGTTTGCGGAATGAGGGCATTGCTATTATTTATATCAGCCACCGGATGGAAGAGATTTATGCTCTTGCCGATCGCGTGAGCGTCATCCGAGATGGCGGGTATATTGGCTCTCTTGAAAAGCACGAAATTTCTGCCAATCGCTTGGTGGAAATGATGGTGGGTCGTTCTTTACAAGATTTGTACGAAAACAAGCATCAAATAACACCAGGTGCTGTTGTTCTTGACGTAACAAATTTAAGCGACGGCCACAAAGTAAAGCCTGCCACTTTTCAACTTCATGCGGGCGAAATTCTGGGTTTAGCGGGTTTAGTTGGCGCTGGCAGAACAGAACTTGCCCGCCTGATTTTTGGTGCAGATCGAAAGACAAGTGGTGAAGTTAAACTCGAAAATCGTCCTCTCAATGTCTCGACACCCAATGAAGCAATGGCCGCCGGAATTGCTTACGTGCCAGAAGATCGCAAGGCTCTCGGACTATTTTTAGAGGCTAGTTCGGGTGAGAATATCACCATGAATGTCCTCGATCGAGAAGCAAAAGCTGGCATTATTAACTCAAATTTTCTCTTGAGAATTGTCAATGATGCTATTAATAATTTGCAGATTCGCCTTGCAAGCCCGAGCATCAGGGCAATGGATCTTTCTGGGGGAAATCAGCAGAAGTTGCTGCTAGCGCGTTGGTTGGCTATCAACCCAAAGGTACTTTTGCTAGATGAACCGACGCGGGGTGTGGACATTGGTGCCAAAAGCGAAATTTATCGAATTATTAGCGATTTAGCAGCAAAAGGTGTAGCTATTTTGATGATTTCCAGCGAGTTGCCGGAAATTGTGGGAATGAGCGATCGCGTCTTAGTGATGCGAGCAGGAAGCCTCGTCGGTGAAGTAGGCGGAGCGACTGGGGAAGCAATTACGCAAGAGAACATTATGGCTTATGCCACCGGGGCAACAGAGGTAAAAAAATCATGAGTCAAACAGAAGTAAAAAGCACCAAAAATCAATCGAAAGAGCGCCAAAAAGCCAGTAAAGCTCAAGCTTGGAGAAATTTTATCCAAGTGGCCGGTATCCTGCCGATTTTGGTTGGGATATGTATAATTTTTTCCTTGGTAACGCCCAACTTTCTTTCAGTAGGAAATTTGATCAATGTCATCCGGCAAGCATCGATCAATATTGTCCTTGCTACCGGGATGACTTTTGTGATTTTGACTGGCGGAATAGACCTTTCTGTCGGATCAATTTTGGGCGTGACTGCCGTTGTCGGGGTACTGGTTTCCTTAGTTCCAGGTCTGGGTTGGTTTGCCGTACCGGCTGCGTTAATAGCCGGAGTCTTTTTGGGATTGCTTAACGGCTCGCTAGTTGCCTATTTAGGTTTGCCTCCGTTCATCGTCACCCTCGGTTCTTACACAGCTTTGCGGGGAGTTGCTTATTTAGTCGCTAACGGCACTACGGTTATCAATAGAAATCTGAATTTTGCTTGGATAGGTAACAGCTATGTTGGCCCTATTCCCTGGTTAGTTATTATCGCTTTTCTCGCAGTTTTAGCAAGTTGGTTTGTTTTGCGGCGGACTGTTCTAGGGAGGCATATTTATGCCGTAGGAGGCAACATCCGGGCAGCACGATTGACAGGTATTAAGGTGAGTCGGGTGCTGTTATTTGTCTATGGCGTGAGTGGGTTGCTTTCTGGTTTAGGTGGAATTATGAGCGCCTCGCGCCTCTACAGTGCGACGGGGATGTTGGGGCAAGGCTACGAATTAGATGCGATCGCTGCTGTAATTTTGGGAGGAACAAGTTTCACAGGTGGAATTGGCACTATTTGGGGTACTTTGCTCGGGGCTTTAATTATTGCCCTGCTCAACAATGGACTAACTCTCATGAATGTGTCTTTCTTCTGGCAGTTAGTTGTGAAAGGCTTGGTGATAATTATCGCAGTGACGATTGACAAAGTTCGCACCGGTTCAAGCGCAGCGTAAAGGTATTGCTAATTCGGTGTATCGGTTCCTTATCCGGAGCTTTTTCCTATGCACATCCAGCATTTTTTTCACCTAATTACTGCTTTTATACTGGGAACACCTGGTGTATTTCTACTAACATCATTGCCAAGTTTTGCTGCACCAACTGATAGCTCAGTTGCTCCTGAACCGTTAAATCCCTTGGCAGAAGACCCCTTCGCGCAGGTTAATTCTGTCTCTCAACTCTCGGATGTAAAACCTACTGACTGGGCGTTTCAGGCGCTGCAATCTCTAGTTGAACGCTACGGCTGCATTGCCGGTTATCCCGACGGCACCTACAGAGGAAACCGCGCCATGACGCGGTACGAATTTGCAGCAGGATTGAATAGCTGTCTCGATCGAGTCAGCGAAATAATTGCGGCAGGAACAACCAACCTGATTACTGGGGAAGATTTAGCGATCGTCCAAAAACTGCAAGCAGAATTTGCAACTGAATTATCGGTGTTGCGGGGTCGAGTCGATGCTCTCGATGCACGCACAGCCGAACTAGAAGTGAATCAGTTCTCGACTACGACGAAGCTGAATGCGGAAATTATCGTGGTGGTAACAGATACCTCCGGTAACAGTGTTGGGGATTCGCGCGATCGCACCAACACTATTATTGCCAACCGGGGGCGATTAAATTTTGAAACCAGTTTCACCGGTCGCGATATGCTGAGAACCCGTTTGGAATTCGGCAACTTGGGCAGGAGGATTGCCGATGAGACGGGTACAAATATGACGGCATTGAACTTTGATGGCAATGTCGATAACACAATCACCGTCCCTCACTTATTGTATGTCACCCCGCTGACCTCTAATCTGGCGCTGACCGTCGGCCCCACAGGTGTTGGGTATCCCGATATTACGGATTTGCTGACTCCTCCCACGATCGCTAGCGATAGTGAGGGAATTCCCTCGAAGTTCGGACAATACAATCCCCTCTACCGCCGGGGAGGTGGCGGTGCTGCTGTCAACTGGACGATCGTCAAAAACCTCACCCTGACTGTGGGCTATGTAGCCGGAAATCCCAATCTTTCGCAGCAAAGTAACGGTTTATTCAACGGTTCCTACAACGCTCTGGTTCAGCTTGCCTACCGGGGCGATCGCGGAGCAATTGGCGTAGCCTATTCTCGTACCTTTGCACCCAGCGGTAAAGCAGACCTCACAGGCGGTACGGGCAGTTTTCTGGCTGCGCGACCGTTTGGGGACAATATTGCTACATCCAGCGATTCTGTAGCCGTACAAGGATTCTACCGCCTTGCTCCCCGCTTCCAAGTTCACGGTTGGGGCGTTTATACTCGCGCCAATGCAGAAAATTCCGGTGTTAGCAGCGTTTCGGATGGTAGAGGTGGCGTGGTTTTGCTAAATGTTGACGGTGACGATCGCGCCGATATTGTGTATGCAGCGATCGGGATAAGTTTCCCAGATGTTGGAGGTGAAGGCAACCTACCCGGTATTTTGGTGGGTTTGCCAGGTCGCGTGACGAGCAGTAATGTGCGCCGCGAGCGAGATACTTCCTATCACATTGAAGCGTTCTATCGCTTTCAGGTCAACGACAACATTTCCATCACCCCTGCTGCTTGGGTCGTTGTTAATCCTGAGAATGACAGTCGCAACGACACTCAATGGGTTTGGTTGCTTCGCACGGGCTTTAACTTTTAACCGGAAAGATATTTTAGTAACCTAGTCCTGGACACAAAAACCCAGTTTCTTGACGTAATTGCCTCATTTGAGACGATAATCGCGAGAAACTGGGTTTTTTAGAGCGATCGTGCATCGAGGGCTTCAATTCCATGCCACGCAACAAAAAACCCCTACCATCGCTGGCTGGGGTAGAAAATTATCAGGGTGCATCTACTAATATTTGCAACTATAACATACATTTGTGGGGTGTCACCCTTCATGGGTGACACCCAACAAGTATTTTCAGTCAGAATAAATTATGATTCAATATGCCAATGATTAACAAAACTTGTATATCATCTCGTTCTGTCCCAGCCGATCTAAAATTTAAGATTTAGAATAAATCTGTGCTAGACCTCAAATTAATCCGAGAAAACCCGCAAGCCGTGCAAGAAAGCCTCAACCTGCGCGGAGGTAACTATGAAATCGAGCTGATCGTGCAATTAGACAAACAGCAGCGGGAGTTGGAAAGCAAGCGATCGCAACTGCAAGCCCGCAGCAACGAAATTGCCAAACTCATCGGTCAAAAAAGAAAATCGGGTTTACCCCTCGAATCTCCCGAAGTTCAGGAACTGCAAGCAGAAGGCAACGCAGTCGGCACCGAGTCGAACCAACTGCAAGCACAGGAAAAAGACCTAAAAGCTCAAATAGAAGCTTTATTGCTACCGCTGCCAAACTTGCCGGCTTCCTCAACGCCGATCGGCAAAAATGAAGAGGAAAACGTCGAAATCCGGCGCTGGGGAGACGAATACATTCCCCAAAATTCCGGTATTTTACCGCACTGGGAAATCGGCGAAAAATTAGGAATTCTCAACTTTGAACGAGCGGTAAAAATCGCTCAGCCCCGCTTTGTGAGCTTAATTGGAGCTGGTGCAGCCCTGGAAAGAGCGATAATTCAATTCATGCTCGATCGCCACACAAAAACCGGTTATGTAGAAGTAATTCCCCCATTTTTAGTTAACACTGAATCCCTCACCGCTACGGGTCAATTGCCCAAATTTGCTGAAGAAAGTTTCAAGTGCGACCAAGACGATTTGTGGCTAATTCCTACTTCCGAAGTTCCGGTTGTTAATTTGTACAGAGGTGAAATTTTGACAGCAGAACAGTTACCAATTTATCACTGTTCTTACACTCCTTGTTTTCGGCGCGAAGCTGGCAGTTACGGCAAAGATACGAGAGGATTAATTCGATTGCACCAATTTAATAAAGTTGAATTGGTAAAACTCGTGCATCCGAGTACCTCCGAAGCAGAGCACGAAAAGTTAGTGCAGGATGCTGAGGGAGTTTTGCAGGCGCTGAAATTGCCTTATCGGGCGATCGCACTGTGTACTGGTGACTTAGGTTTCGCGGCGACAAAAACCTATGATTTAGAGGTGTGGCTACCATCTGCTGGCAAATACCGCGAGATTTCCAGTTGTTCCAACGTCGCAGATTTTCAGGCGCGGCGGGCAAATATTCGCTTTAAAGAAGCGGGTAAAAAAGGCACTCAATTCGTTCACGCCCTCAACGGTTCCGGTTTAGCTGTGGGCCGCACAATGGCAGCAATTTTAGAGAATTACCAGCAGCCAGACGGAACTGTAAAAGTGCCGGAAGCCTTACAACCCTATTTGGGACGGGAAGTTTTATAAACAAGTTTGTAGTTATATCAAATCTGTTAGCATCGGAATTATTCCTTTCTCTCTTCTCTTAATCTGCGTGAATCAGCGTGAATCAATTGTTATCTGCGGTTAACAAATTCTCTTTTTTTGACCGCAGATGAGGGCAGATCAACACAGATTAACGCAGATGAATTAGATTAATTCCGGTTGCACTGTTCGTGGTTGAATGTTGACTGGATTTGACGCTTTACGATGCTACCGGATTTGATATTACTGGGTGATTGAAATCGATCCTAGACAAGCTTTTGTCCCAGCAGAAGGAAACTAAAAAATAACGTAAAAGGCGAATGCTGTTAGATCCCCGACAATTTCGGCGAAGTCGGGGATCAGAGTGTTATATCTTTTCTCGACTTCTTCTTTCTTTTTTATACTTATAGTTGGAGCAACGCTTCTTTGATACTTAATGCTAAAAATCTATCCAATGCGAGATACATCCAGTAAACAGATAACTGACTATCGCTGCTAGTTTTCTGAAATCCCAAAGCCAGGGACTGTTTTTCGTACATGGGGTGAATCATCAGGGTGTACAAGTCGCAAAGATTGGGAAAATCTGTTTGCATTTCGCCTAAAACTTTTTGTGTGTCTTCGAGAAAAGCAATGCGGTATTCTGACAAATACTGCGGCTCGATCATCCAACTGCGGACAAATACTGACTGGCAATTTATATCTCCTGGTAGCGCCATCTTGAAAGGATCGATATCGGAAATAGAACTTAAATGAAGCCCTTTACTAGGAGCATTAAAAAAATTTACTTCTGATTCGCTAGCTGTGGGATAAAGTAAGTAAAATCCGACTGGATTGAGATTATCTGAGCGGCGCAAAACTCGCATTCCTTTTGAATATTGACTGGCAAAAAGCCGGAGGATTTTAGCAATTTTGTGGGGAACGGCGTTAGTGTTGCGGTTCATCCAGTTGTAATTGGTGGCTAATAAATTGGCAACTGGAATTGCGTCGCACCGAGGGTTGAAATCATCTAATTGGAGTTGTACAGGCTTTTGAGGTTCGGCGGTCTCTAAAATTTCTGAAACTGGTTGAATTTGAATTGCCGTAGCGTTACCATCAAAGTGTTTTGCGATTAATCCGAGTGCTGCTAATTTATCTAACATCATTCCGGCGGCGCGATCGCTCCCGCGATCGGAATCACAGTAAAATAGTTCGGCGGCTTCCCGGTGAGTGCACTGCACTTCTGTTGCTGGCACTTCCAGTTTCGCCAGCGGTGGTTTGAGACGGGGCTGGCTTTCCTGAAGCTGTTTCACCGATAAGTAAACCCAAAGCCTGATAAAGCATTCAGCCCTAGTGCGAGTTACGCCTACTCGTTTCATCAACAGCGAAACAGCCGTGCGGCGTTGAGAAGGAGAATACCAAGTATCTAGTTTTGCAATATCCATTTCAGTCGAGAAGCAGCGAAGGAACTATAGTTACATATTGGCTCAATTACAATAAACTTCACCCCGCTTCCGGTTACTTGTTGCTGCTACTGCTCAACCTGCGTGATTTGGGCCGACTCTACAAGATAGCTGCTTGCTCCTTGCAAGTTCACTGCTTCACAAAGCATCATCAATTTTAGATATGTTCTGGCTTGATTTAACAAACCAACGAACCCGAGTAAATTAGCAACTTTAGAGGTTTACGCCATGTACAGTGCTTATATCAATCGGATGGGAAAATTTTTGCCGGGAGAACCGATTAATAATGATGAGATGGAAGAATATCTCGGCCAAATTGCCTCGCGCCCTTCGAGAGTCAGGCAGCGAATTCTCAACAGCAACGGCATTCAACAGCGCTACTACGCGATCAACAAACAGCAGCAAACACTCTATTCTAACAGCCAAATGGCAGCGTTTGCCGTCCGTGACGCGATTTCTCAGTCAAATCTGGAACCAGGGGCGATCGACTTATTGGCCTGCGCTACCACTTTACCAGACTTATTAGTACCAGGATTTGCCAGCACAGTACACGGGGAACTTTCCGAATTATCCCCCCTAGAAATAGTGTCAACTCAAGGAGTTTGCTGTGCCGGAGTTAGTGCTTTAAATTACGCCACCTCTCAAATCGAACTCGGCAAAAAACAAACAGCAATTGCCGTCGCTTCCGAATTTCCCTCCCGCCTGTTCAAAAATACCAAATTTGAAGCAGAGACTTCGGTGCAAGCGAGGAAATCCCTGCCTTTCGATACAGAATTTCTGCGCTGGATGCTCTCCGACGGCGCCGGAGCATTTTTGCTTCAAAACCATCCCAACGCGACAGGAATTAGTTTAAAAATAGAATGGATTGAACTCGTTTCTCACGCCAATGCTTATCCTGTTTGTATGTATTCAGGATTAGCCAACGAAACATCAACTAAAAGCTGGTTGGATTATTCCTCCTACCTCGATGCAGCCACAGCGGGCGCTTTTGACTTGCGGCAGAATATTCGCTTGCTGGACAATGTAATGAAATTAGGTGTTGAAGGTTGGCTGCGGTTGATTAAAGCCGGGAGAGTTTGTCCGCAGGAAATCGACTGGCTGCTATGCCACTATTCGTCTCACTTTTTCCGGGGGCAAATTGTAGAACTTTTGGCACAGGCTGGGTGCATGATTCCTGAAGAAAAATGGTTTACTAACTTGTACAGTCGGGGAAATACAGGATGCGCGTCGATTTATTTAATGTTAGAGGAATTGTTTAATTCTGGCAAGTTGCAGTCGGGGCAGAAAATCTTTTGTTTCGTGCCAGAAAGCGGCCGCTTTACAACGGCGTACATGATGTTAACTGTTGTGGAAAATACCAATAAATCTATGATTTCTCAAAGTTTTAACTCGCTTGCTGTTGCCGAAGCTTCGCCTCTCGAAAGCGTTAAACCGGAACACCCTAACTCTCCGCAAGCTTATTTGTTGCGGGAGTTAGCAGGGATTTGGCTGAAGTTTGAGCGCGAAATTCGTTCCGTTCCTATTGTCCGCAAATTGTACCGAGGAGAGTTTACAATAGAAGATTATCAAGCTTTGCTGTGCAATCTCCGGCCACAAGTTGTAGAGGGAGCTCGCTGGATTGCTCGCGCTGCTTCTAACATGAGTGACTTTCGCTTGCGATCGACTTTTATCGGTCATGCTCAAGACGAACACCGCGACTATCAAATGCTAGAACAAAATTATGTTTCTGTGGGCGGCGATTTATCGAAAATTGTGGAATATGATAAGAATATTGGCAGCGAAGCACTATCAGCTTTTATCTTCCACCAAGCATCCCGGGACAATCCGGTCGATTTAATTGGCAGTATGTTTATTATCGAAGGATTGGGCAATCAGTTGGCGGGAAAGTGGGCAAGACACATTAAAGAAACTCTCGGTTTGCAATCAGAACAAGTATCATTTTTAGCTTATCACGGAGCTAATGACGAGTCGCATTTAGCCAAACTAGAAAATTTGATTAATGCCGAATGGATGACAGATGATATTGCCCGTCGCATTGTCAAAACCGCTCGCGTCACTGCTCGTTTATATTTGCTGCAATTGGAGGAAATTCGCTAATGCAAAAGCTGCAAAAACAAGATACCGAAAATCTCCCAGATGAGCGAAAAATCCCTTACGCTACCAAACCCTACAACCGCCGAGATCCGAATGTTTGGGATGTGTTGTTTTGCGATCGATCGATTCCAGTCGATTTAGTGGCAAAAGCATATATGATGAGGGATTTGCAAAACTGGACTCGCAATTATTTGCTCATCCCGATCAAAGTAATTGCTAACTTGTTGCTGGCGGTAATTATGACCACAAAGCGCCTGTTGCCCTTTCAATTTCGCGCTTACACTTTAATGCACAAATCGGCTGCATTTTTCCTAAATAACTTTGTCTCGCCAGAAGCTTGTTATTTAATTGTGCGGCACATCGGCGCCGGCTCCAACATTATCAACTTCTTGATTGACAACGGCCCCGACACCCAGATTGAAAAGTCAAAGCTTTATCCGCGCACTGTTAGCGATTTAGCTGACAATGCGTTTCTCGAACACGACTTAATTCTCTATAATTTTGTCTGGGATTACAACCAGGCAATGCTGACAAATCCTAACTGGTTGCAGCTCGTCAAACAACGGGGAATAAATTATGAGAGTATTCAACCTGTAGAAGTTGCAATAGACTTTGAAAAACGCAGATGGCTAAAAATTCTGGATTTAGAATCGGCGATCGAATTGTTTAAAGTCTTTTATTCTCTGTGTTTGACTAGCGACGAATTTGCGCGAGCAGTCATGTCGCTTCAGTTAGATGAAAACTTCGGAGTCTACGTCAGCGAAATTACCGGAAATTGCGACTGGAATCATATAATTGTCAACCGCCACCCGTTAGCGCCCAACAGTCCATTTAATGCAGCACGCGACTTGTTTTTGCACGGAATAATTTCGGAATATCTCTATCGGTATTTGGAACTGCAAAAAGAGATGAGAAATGTTTCAAAGTAAGGTGCTTAGGTAGGTGCAACGTAAGCACCTTACGAATATAAGTAGCGCGTCCAATAACTTTTTGCGTAAGTCCTGAAGTTTGAAAGAATGGTTAATTTTTAGGTCAAAAATTAATAGTACAACTCAAGCTGCTGCTAACTGTGCTTGTTCTGCGGCTTGGGGCAAATTTTGATTTACGACAATCCACTTGCCCGTAATCGGGTCGCGGTAAGTAATAAACGGATTAGATTTTAAAGGTTGACTGCAAGGTTTAGCGCCCATTTCTACACACTCCCAATAACTGGTATTGAATAACTACTACAACACCATACCTTTAATAATCGGATATTTTGCCTAAAATCCGCGTGATTTATAACTCAACAATAGGTGATATTTGAGGTATGTTTTGGTGACATAGAACACTGCCTAATGTGATTTAAAACTTCGTTGGCAGTGAGCAGTATCACCAAAAACCTTCCGTAAAAAAAATCTGCCTTCGGGTTTTTACCTTCTACCTTTAAGAGGGCCACTATTTTCAGTATACATCTGATATTATTAAGTAAGGTAAAGACGTTTATCAGAGATCCCCTCACAAACTTATGGTGCTATTTGGATTTGGCAAAAAGTCGAGCCTGCCCTCTCCCCAAGAGGCCTTGCCGGGACGGGCAGAGTCGATGTCGGTACCGGCAACTCACTTTGTTAACGGCAATCCGCTCAAACCTCCCTTTCCAAACGGCATGGAGACTGCCTTGTTTGGCCTGGGCTGTTTTTGGGGAGCAGAACGCAAATTTTGGCAGCAAAATGGAGTTTTTTCGACTGTTGTTGGCTACGCGGCGGGGATTACTCCGAATCCTACTTACAACGAAGTTTGCAGCGGGATGACTGGACATAATGAAGTAGTTCTGGTTGTGTTCGATCCGAAAGTAATTAGTTACGAAACGCTGCTAAAGGTTTTTTGGGAAAGCCATAATCCTACTCAAGGAATGAAGCAGGGTAATGATTCGGGTACTCAATATCGATCGGGAATTTACACGTATTCAGCTACCCAAATGCAGCTAGCTGAATCTTCGCGAGATGCTTACCAGCAGGCTTTGACGGCGGCCGGTTACGGCAAGATTACCACTGAGATTATTGATGCTCCTGAGTTTTATTACGCAGAAAGCTATCATCAGCAGTATCTTGCTAAAAACCCGAACGGTTATTGCGGTTTGGGCGGTACTAAGGTTTGTTTGCCTGCTATGTCTCAGGCTTAACACTTTACGCGCCTTATGGATAGGGACATATAGATCGTGACAAAACATTGTTTTGTC
Organism: Microcoleus sp. Pol11C3; assembly: GCF_036701485.1. NCBI lineage: Bacteria > Bacillati > Cyanobacteriota > Cyanophyceae > Oscillatoriales > Microcoleaceae > Microcoleus > Microcoleus sp. Pol11C3. The sequence goes on from NZ_JAUBQW010000001.1 coordinate 121,598, forward strand.
CCTACCAAATATCGGGTGGGGCGGGCTTCTAGCCCGCCATAAAAAGCCGAATATGTTAGTAGTTTAAAAATAAGTAATAAATGCTGACTGCTGTTGTAATTATCAATTTACTAATATCTGTGGTCTGTTTTTATATCGCTGCGAAAGTGTGGAAAATCAGGCGGACGATCGCACGTTTGGAAATTCGGATCGCAGGAATGGAACGCCGCAGCAGCAATGTCCTCAGTATGTCGCCCGGTTTCCTTGCTAAAAGGCAGCAAGGTACCCGCCAACTGCGACGACGTTATCAACAACTCGAATTGCAACTGCAACAGGTTCAACAATTTTTGGGATTGCTGGGTTTGGGACGGATGCTTTGGCCCAGGCGCGATCGACCTTTGAGGTAAGCTATCCTAAAACTGCCGCCCGTGCTAACTCCGTAGGATTTTCAACAATATTTCTACCTTTGTAAAGGGCTGTGATCGGGCAAACGCCCCTAAAATTGGTGTATGGAGAGAAGTTATAAAAATGTCAACTAAACGTTCAGGATTATTTATTGGCGGTTTGCTTGTGGGTTCTGCGATCGGGGCCGTGACTGGCTTGCTGATGGCACCGCGACCGGGCAAGGAGACGCGGCAGATATTGAAAAAATCGGCCGATGCTTTGCCGGAGTTGGCGGAGGATTTATCGACTAGCGTGCAGTTGCAGGCCGATCGACTTTCTGAAACTGCAATCCGAAATTGGGACGAAACTTTGATTAGACTCAAAGAGGCGATCGCAGCGGGTTTAGAAGCGACTCAGCGGGAACGCCAAATATTGTCGGAAACTGAAGCTGAAGTGAGTCCCCCGTCGCGCCCTCCCATCCGCTAAATGACATGAAATCCCAAACCCCAAATCCGAGATTCAAGTGAGTGATCCCATATTCTGGCTAGGACTTTCGATTTTGCTAGTGGCAGTTAGCCTGACTGCTGTTTTAGTGACTTTAATACCTGCGGTGCAAGCGCTGGCAAGGGCGGCCCGCAGCGTGGAAAAGCTCGCTGACACGCTTTCTCGCGAGTTTCCGCCCACTTTGGAGGCGATTCGGTTGACGGGTCTGGAAATTAGCGAGTTGACGGATGATGTCAGCGAGGGGGTACAAAGTGCGGGCGAGGTTGTCAAACAGGTCGATCGAAGTATTGGTAGCGCCAAAAAGCAGGCGCAAAATGTGCAGGCTACAACTCGCAGCGTGGTGAGTGGGATGAAGGCTGCTTGGAAAACTTTAACTCGGAAGCCGCCGATTTCTGGGACAAATCGCCGATCAACAGATAGATTGTCGCCCAGTCAAAGAAGTGCGCTTTCGCTGAGGGATTCGGGTTTGGAGGACAGGTATTCTGGGGGTTACGGTGCGGGTACGAGTAATGGGGAATCGCCCCGGTTGAGGGGTAGCGAGGGTTCTGGTTTGCCGGGGGATGCTGAAGATTTTGAGGAAGTGCGATCGAACGATTCTTGATTCCACCCAATTCCCGATCATCCCTCCACAGCACAGCCATCCCACCAGCAAGGATTCTTATCAATAAAATCCATCAAAGCATCATACTTAGGCGAACCCTTTTGCTCCACATACTCCAAAGCCCCCCAACTTCCCCACTTACTAAATCCACCCACGTCCACAAAGTGCATGAAAAGACTGCCTCCAGCTTGTTTCCAACTATTCAGTAATTGCGTGTAAAGCTCATACATTTCTGAACGCCTATTTAATTCCATAAAAAACTTGGTCAGTTTTTCGTTATTCTCAACTCCTTCAATACCTACAATATGTTGACCCCCCTCGTAAACAAATAACTTGAGACCTTTCTTTTGAGCCACATCTAAGTAATACTTAAAGTCCTTCTCAACATCGGGCAAACTATCTTTGAATCCAGGTAGCAACCCGCCCTCTCTTAATTGCTTAAAAGCTTTGCCAAAGCCACCATCTGCGTCATTCAACCAAGACTCTACAGTGCTGACACTTTCTTTCCCGCCCAAGTTTCCGCTAAAATATCCAGCTATGGCTACGGCATCAATGCCGTGTTGATAACAAGGTTTATTGCCTTCAGTTACCCAGTAGGGACAATCTAAAGCATAATCTCCTAACTCTCTCCATGCTCTTTGAGTTCCTAACACGCACACAACTCGATTCTTTTGAGCCCCAAAGACGCCTTTCCAGATATCGCACATTTGAGCAGTACGCATTCCGTGCCATTGCATAAAAGCATCGCCTTTATCTCCCCACCTCGCTTTACCTTGTTTCAAAGCATAAGTCGCTTGTGGGAATGACCAATTCCAAACCTCATTAGAATACTCTACATTAACTTTCAGCTTTGGATCTAAACTATCTTTGACCATTTTAGCAAAGTTAGTCATGTATTCATCCGTAGCCTGATGTGGCATATTAAACCAGGGATCGGCTTGGACTTTGTTAGCTAAATTCACCATAACTTCAATGGGAACATTTCCTTTGTAAGCATAGGATATACTCTCTGGTTTCGGTCGGTTTGACCATTCTTTTTGTTCAGAACCATTTGTCCCCATCCAGTCCATAAAACGCAAGACTCTAAACTTTTTAATCTTTTCTATAAACAGCGGGTTAAATATTTCACCGCTTTTATAAAGCTGTTCATCTTGGGAGCGAACAACTTTAATATTGCGGATGTAGTTCCCTGTTTTTTTGGGATCGGTAGCAGTAATTATAATCATGATGCCTCCGCCTTGTGTGGCATCCACATTAATGATATCCCTTCCGGCTTTCGACGCAGCCTCATCTTTTTTGGAATCAAATTTATATTCGATCGCACCTTCACCCTCATAAGTAACAATATATTGCCCTGAAGGATAGCGATTGGGAATTTCCCTAAGTAATAGGGTACTTACTCTAGTATATTTAGGAGCATCTTCGGCAGATGGGAGAGACTTCACCCACCCATTTTCATCAAGATTTAAAAGATTATATTCTTCAGTATCCCATTCACCTTTACAGTTGGGTTGTCCGCTGACGCATTGAGTTATCCATTGTCGAGAAGATTTGAAACCATCTAAAAAGGGTAATTGTGTTGACCAGTCAGCAATACCATTAAGTCCAACTCCTAAAGAGGAGTGAGAGTTTGACGTATTTTGTACATCTGCACGCACAGCTATTTTGTTATCTACTTGCCGTGCTGCGGTGGGAGCAATATTAGTTGTTAAAGCCCAACATCCGGGAATGAAAATGACAAAAATTAATAAACCCAGCACAAAGCCCAGAGCTTTGTTGTTCGATCGGATACTTAATCGAGACATAAATTTGACTAATTTGATTGTTTTAGGTTAAATCGAAGCGGGTGAGGCAGTTTTAATTTTTATATTTTATCAAAAAGTTCCTTCTCAAACTATTAGCTATAAGATTATTAACATGGGTGCCTGTCAGTGGAGGGGCGATCGCCCTTTCTGTCCCAAAGTGCGATCGCCCATCTAATCCTCTTTATGCAAATCTTCTTTTTTATGAGTTTCTGAAGTTGAAGGGAATTCTAGTCGAATGTTAATATCAATTGATACTGTACTTTCTTTGAAACCTATATTAACTATTTTTACTAATGCTTCTGTAGGTACAGAATTATTTATTTTAAATTCAGGAGAAGACTGAGTTTTATATCCGGCTTCCTGTAGGCGATCGCAAATATTGCGCCAATTTCCTACAGGTTCATTCGGTAAATCTGCGAGTTTTTTAACATATTGGTATAAAGTTTTACACAGATAAACCTCTGCACTTTTCGGAGTCTGAAACATTTTTTTAGCTATTTCGGCGGGACTGCAACCGGAAAGTAGCCCTCGGAGATAAAGCTTTTCAGTTTCTGTTAGTCCCCTGCGCGATCGGGGTGAGATTTGCCGTTTAGCTTCTGCAAAAGCTTGGTACAGCCTTTCTAAGTCCCAGTGTTTGGCGGCTTCGGCAAATAAGTCTTCCTTTGAGGCTATTTTCGGGTTTTGTGAGATTTAGCTAACGTTAGCATAACCGAATTTGCTAACGTTTGTTAGTTGTGTGCTATGCTAGCTTTACTTACTGTATTGTTATATACATCAGGCATAGTTGAGCTTGTTGAAGCGGTTAAACGCCGAGTAGAAATACTCAGAGTCAGTAATGGGCGCGATCGTTTTTGACAAGAAATCATTTATTTAATACAAGAAAACACGCGGCAAGTCTCTGTACTTGTCCCGATTCAACACGAGGAAATAACGTGTCTATTTTTTTACGCCTGAATTTAATAACGAATTTTCGCTTGTTTGTCGCTGTTGCTTGTAGTTATAATCTTCATCGTAGTCAATAGTACCGAGCAATTCCAATATTTTTAGTTGCTCGCGACGTTGAATGTACTCGCGTAAAGCCGCTTCAATTAATGTATTAGGTGTTGGATGATTACTCAAATCAAGGGCTTCTTGAAGAAGAGTTTTGTCAATTTCGAGCGTAGTTACCATATATTTTCCTCATGCAAGTAGGGTATGACGCAATTGTCACCGAACAATGCTGTATTTTTAGTGTAACACTGAAAATATATCAATGGGCGATCGCATCTGAACTCAGAACTTCCGGCGTGACTCGTCGCCAAGTTTCTCCCCAAAGAAAGAAATCCTGATTCGGCGTAATGCACCAACTTCCATGTATAATTGCCATATTGATTAGATTGTGATGGAAAAAAATATTGGTTTTTCTTGCGTTAACCCAACGGACGAGAAAAGACTGAAAAAATGACCTTAGTGGTAAACCACTAACATCAAGCCTTAAATAACTTTACTTGAAATATACCTCAAAAAATATGAAAGCATCAGAAACTAAACTACAAAAAATCCTAGAAGGAACCCAACAATATCTTGTTCCGCTATTTCAACGTCCTTATAGCTGGGAAAAACAACAATGGGAAAATTTATGGAATGATCTAATAGACTTGACAGAACAGGAAACTATAACACCTCATTTTATGGGTTCTATTGTCACCTTGCAAACTATTTCTGTACCTGAAGGAGTCTCTAAATATTTATTGATTGATGGTCAACAAAGACTAACAACTATTTTGATTTTATTGGCTGTTGTCCGCGATCGCGCCAAACAACAAAAAGAAACAAATAAACTAGCAGAACAAATTAATAATACTATTCTAATTAATCCTTATGAAACAGGTTTAGAACTATATAAACTACAACCTACTCAAGCAGATCGCGGGAGTTTTCATCACATTATCGATCAGGGTGATCCAAATTTTGAAACATCTTTAATTAATGAGTGTTATCACTTCTTTGACAAAAAAATAAGTCAGAAAGACATTGAATTGAGCTTGATTAAAACAGCCATTATTAGCGGTTTTTCCTTGGTTAGTATTCTTTTAGACAAAGACGAAAATCCGCACTTAGTTTTTGAAAGTTTAAATGCTAAAGGAAAACCATTAAGTCAAGCTGACTTAATTAGAAACTACTTTTTTATGAAGATTAATGAAGAAGAACAGCAGAAAAATTATGCCAAATATTGGGAACCGATGCAAGCTGCTTTAGGTGATAATTTGACTGAGTTTATTCGTCATTACTTAATGAAATATGGTCGGGAAGTTAAAAACGACCAAGTTTATTTGACATTAAAGGATAGGGTTAATGTCAAAAATGCTTTAGAATCTTTAGAAGATTTAGCTAAATTTGCTGATTACTACAATAAACTAATTAATCCGAGTCAGGAAACCAATAAATATATTAATAGTTGGCTGATGCGGATCAAACGACTAGAATTAACTACAGTCTATCCATTTCTACTCAATTGTTATGATGATTACAGCGAAGGTAAATTTTCAATTGATGAATTTGTGGAAGTCTTAAAGATTCTTGAAAATTTTATTATTCGGCGTTTTGTTTGTAACCTTCCCACTAACTCCCTAAACAAAATGTTTCCTTCTCTATACAGTCAAATTAAACAAAAAATAGATCAAAATTTTATGGTGGGATTAAAGGAAACTCTTAGTAGCAAAAACTATCCCAAGGACGAGAAGTTTAAATCAATGTTAAAAGAAGTAGAACTTTATGGTGTTAAGAAGTCAGAAAAGGCTAGACTAATTTTAGAATCAATCGAACAATCATTCGGTCATAAAGAAGGGGTATCTTTCAATAATCTTTCAATTGAACATATTATGCCCCAAAAGCTAAATAAAGATTGGGAAAAATCTTTAGGGGAAGATTGGGAAATAATTCACGAACTTTTATTACATACGCTGGGAAATTTAACTTTAACAGGATATAATCCCGAACTTTCTAATCATCCTTTTCCAAAAAAGCGGGAGATTTTACTAGAAAGTCATCTGGAATTAAATCAGTATTTTCAAGAAAAAACAACCTGGAATAGAGAAGATATTGAACAGCGATCGGAAGATTTAGCCGAAATTTGCCTGAAAATATGGCCCTACTTTGGGGAAGGATCGGGACAAGAAAAAGTTGAGGGTATAGTTAGGGGAACAAAACCGAAAGTTTTGTTTGTAAATGGCAAAAAATATACTGTTAAAACCTGGCGTGATGTGTTGGAAACTACCCTAAATATTGTTGCTGATTTAGATGAAGATAAGTTTCAGGAATTAGTTCAAGATTATCCTCGTTTTGTGAATTGGAATGATCAAAATTTAAGATATTCCAGACAACTAGAAAACGGGGCATTTATTGAAGTTAATTTATCGGCTGAAGATATTAATTCATTTTGTTTAAAAGTGATTGAAAGAGTCGGATTAAGTTCCGAAGATTGGCAAGTTGAAACGATTTAGATTGATTTAAAAAATTACCAGAAACCGGGTTTTTTCAAAAAATCACTGTAGAAAACTCAAATTCTGTAAAAACCAGGTTTCTGACCTATAGATTCAGACGAGAGGGCGGGTTTAATTAGATTATAGATTGGAATTGAAGATTTTTTGAGAACCCGACCCTACGGAAGTAATACCCAAACGCCACAATTCTACGATCGCACGAACGGAAGTTCTCGTTCCTGCGATAATTGGTTCCCCTTGCAAGATTTCAGGGTGACGTGCGACATAACGCGAAGCAGATTGTGTAGTCATGATAGATTAACCGGACACATCGATCTTGATTATAACTTACCCTAAAACTCGGTTTGGTTGATGACACTTTAACATCACCTAATTTTCATTATCGTAGTCAATAGTACCAAACAATTCCATTAGTTTGAGTTGTTTGCGACGTTGAATGTACTCGCGTAAAACAGCTTCGATTAATGTAGTAGGTGTGGGATGATTACTCAAATCAAGGGCTTCTTGAAGGAGAGTTTTGTCAATTTCGAGCGTAGTTACCATATATTTTCCTCGTGCAAGTAGGGTATCACGCAATTGCCACCGAACAATGCTTTAATTTTAGTGTAGCACTGAAACTCTATCAATGGGCGATCGCTTTCTGCATTTAGTTCGCGGGAGAATGAAAAGCCTGTTTAGCGTAAGTCAGGCAAGTCGGCATTTATGAGAAGTGCTCAAAGCTCGATCGCGATTTGGAATTTTTGATGGCAGGCGGCATCCCGCGTCATTTATTTAAAATACTGACTGACAACGATGACATTGATTTGAAGCCTGTAACGCAATACCTCGAAGCAGTTTCATAATGTCTTGGGTGTAGCGCAATTTTTCCTTTTCTCTAGTACGATCACGCTTTTTTTCCCAAAGTCCGATCGCCCTTATCCAACTTCTATTCTCCTCACATTACTAAGCAACTGCAAGTTCATATTGCAGAACTAAAATTTCATCCGCGTTCAACATAGCCATAGCATATTCACTCCCTTGACTATCAGCAAACTCCACTAAATACTGAGATTCTTTTCCCGTATCATACACTTCAACAATCGTTCCCACAAGTCCAACTGGCAAACTAGAAATAGATGCGTATTCTGGTTCCACTAGCGCTAATCGCGTATGTGAAATAGGCTTGAGAATCGCAACAGAATCCAAAACTCTAAAGTGTTTGATCATAGTTTAAGAAAAGCTGAAATTCAACAATGGTTAGAATTAGTTGAAGTCATTTCCCCGAAGTACCCTCTTAAGGTTTGTAAGGGCAGGTTTAGTTAGGATATACGCAATCGCAGCGAGTTTACCCCTTTCACGCACCCGCCCTCCCCACGGTAGGATTTACCCCTTACTTAGGCCTTAAGTTCGCGCTGCTAAACTCAGAAGCCACAATCATCGACCCAATCCCCGCATCCGTAAATATTTCTTGCAGCAAAGCATGAGGAATTCGACCGTCAATAATGTGAGCACCCTTTACACCCTGAGCCAAACTCCGCACACAACAATTAACTTTCGGAATCATCCCGCCAGACACAACTCCCGACTCAACCAACTCTCTCGCTTCCTGAATATCTAACTTAGCAATCAGACTATCCGGCTTGTGATAATCCTCTAAAATTCCCGCAGTATCAGTCATCAAAATCAACTTTTCCGCTCCCAAACCAGCCGCGATTTCTCCAGCCACCGTGTCAGCATTAATGTTGTAAGATTGACCATTTTCATCCGCTGCCACGCTCGAAACCACCGGAATATAACCGCTGTTCACCAAAGACTCCAAAATCTGGATTTTCACGCCGCTGACTTCACCAACAAACCCAATTCCCTCCCTGCCATCTGGACGAGCTTGAATCAGATTGGCATCCTTGCCGCACAATCCCACTGCTTTGCCGCCAGCTTGGTTGATTAACGAAACAATTTCCTTATTTACTTTCCCCACCAAAACCATTTCTACAACTTCCATTGTTGCCGCATCAGTCACTCTCAAACCATCCTTGAATTGCGGCTCAATTCCCAATTTTTCCAGCCAAATATTAATTTCCGGGCCCCCGCCGTGAACCACAACCGGACGCATCCCCACGCAAGCTAGCAGCACAATATCCCGAACCACTTTGTCTTTGAGCGTGCTATCTTTCATCGCCGCACCGCCATATTTGACCACTATGGTGCGACCGGCAAAGTGTTGAATGTAAGGCAGTGCTTCGGACAGCACCTCTACTCGATTAGTGTCCGAATTCCTAACAAAATCGCTTTGTTTGAGCATGGGTAAATTACAAAAGACTAAAAACTTAATTCTAAACTTTAATGGCTAAAGCACATATTAACAGCCACAAAAATCACTTTTTCCCTTGAATTTATCCACGCGCAGGCTCGATCGCCCTTATTGAGCCCCATCCTCAAAAAATTAATAGGTTTTTTTAATAAGATCATTAAAAATTATGTATTATAACTTATACATTTTTTGCTACAGTCAAGAAATGTCTAACTCCCTTGATTTACTTAACGTTTTATGTTAACTGCTGTCGCCCAAGACTCCCAAAACCTTCAGTACAAGCTACCATCAGAGGCTGACTCGTCCCCCCGGATGACGGTATTTTGCGATTTAGACGGGCCCATAGTCGATGTGTCCGATCGCTACTATGCCACCTATCAACAGGGATTAGCAGACACTCAAGCAGCTTATCTTGCTAGGGGAATCAACCTCAACCTCCAAATCCTCAGCAAACAGCAGTTTTGGCAAATGAAACAAAACCGAGTACCCGATGCTGAAATAGCCAAAAGTTCCGGCTTGTCGGGAGAAGAAATTCACGTTTTTCTCGGATGCGTGAGTCGGATTGTCAATCAGCCAGACTTGTTGCACTTAGATCGCATCCAGCCGGGAGTGCAATGGGCGATCGGACTTTTGCACTCCCGTGGCGTGCGGCTGATTTTAGTTACCCTGCGGCCGAGAAATCAAGCCGTTCAACTGTTACAAAATTACGGTTTAGCCAGACTGTTTACCAGCATTCGCGGAACTCAGATGCCGGATGCCGCCTATCACAACTATACAGCCTTAAAAACGGAATTGTTGGCTGAAGTTGCAGAAGAATTTGAGTCATCGCTGGGTTCGGCTTGGATGATCGGAGATACAGAAGCAGACATCCTCGCAGGACAAGCATTAGGAATACCTACAATTGCCGTTACCTGCGGAATTCGCAGCCGCTATCAACTGCAAAAGCACCAGCCTAATTTAATTCTCAGCGACTTGATTATTGCCGTTCATCACTTATTAGGTTCCAGCCAACAAGTAATAGTAGAATGACTACAGCCTTGAATGTACTTCGCCCCTTAGAAACCGGGTTTTTTACCGAATCGGTGGACTGAAATTAAGTGTTTTCGTAAAAAACCCGCTTTCTCGCCACTCGCGCGTAAGTCCCAATTAAGCTAACTAATGAAAACTGAAAACTGTCAACTGTCAACTGACTAAGGCTTTTCTAAATTCCTGGTCATTTCCCACAAACGATTGAGGGGAAAATAAATCACCGGAGCCCAAAGACTGCTAAGAATAGCAGAACACAAAGCCACTCGCTGGTGATAGCTCCAAATTTCCAGTAAAGCCCGATCGCCCATAGCAAAAAATTGCAGCCCCATCACCGTTTCCGCTACCACCGCCATCCCAAACACAATTAACGCGATCGGAATCGGATCTCTCTCAACAATATCTACCGGAATCGACCAGGTTTTCTGCAAAACAACTGTTAAGACTCCTACAAAAACTAGACTGACAGCATGGGTGGGATGAGGAGCTGTCATCGCATCTTGAAGAAACCCCAAAACCAAGCCCATGCTAGCAGCTCCCCAAACTGTACGTTTCCGCTTAATACTCCAAGCTACCAACCAAATTAACAGCCAGTTAGGTCCAATTCCCAGCAATTCCATTCCCGGCATCCGAGTGGGCAATATCAGTATGCACAGCATCACAGATAGAAATGTAACTGCGAAGTTGAGAAATTGGCGCGATCGCGAAGACATCCGAGATAAAGCTTTCATTGTTGCTGTACTCCCCCAGATGCAGCAGAAGATTGACTCTGCGAATCCTTTGATTCGGCTTGCTTAGAGTGGGGGTAAACCACCGCCCACTCCAGAGCATTCATCGGTGCAGAGAACTCAACAACAGCTTCGGGAGCCGGAGTTTTATTCATATCCACCGAAACCACTTTTCCCACCGGCAAACCAGCAGGGAACAACTGACTATAAGAAGAAGTTGAAACCACATCCCCAGGCTTGACATTGGGAACATTCTCAAAAAACTCCATCACAGCCTGATTTCCGCCTTTACCGCGCATAAAACCCATGTGGCGACTGCGGGTAATTCCCACACCTAATTGACTCGTAGCGTCGCTGACTAACAGCACCAAGCTAGTATTAGGAGTAACGCTGACCACCCTGCCTACTAAACCGCCGGGACCCATCACAGTAAAATCTGTTTTGATGCCATCGTTACTGCCGCGCCCCAAGGTTACTTGCTGCCACCAGTGGTCGGCACTGCGGCCGACAATAGGAGCAACAATCCCTTTAGGTTTCTGAGCCGAAACGTAACCTAAAAGCTCTTTTAGCTTCTGATTTTGAGTTTCTAATTCTAATAGCTGCGCTTGCAATTCTTGAGTGCGCGCCGAGATGAGTTCCTCTTGCCCCGAGCCGTTGGGGTGAAACGGACGAGTCACCCAATTGTAAACTTCAAATACTGCCGCACCTTGTGTTTGCCGAACTCCCCAAGCGGCAGTTACAGCTAAACCTAGAAGAGCAATTTGCAGCCGCAGATCCCACCACTTTCGGAATGTATTTTTTAGCATAATTTCACTAATCTAAAATTGTTATGTCAGGATTTTAGATTTGAGATGGCAGCCCTATTTCTAAATCCAAAATCCCAAATTTGTTAACTACATATTACGCGACGACTGCCCGCTGAAAACCCGTTCCAACTGTTTGTTTTCTAATACCCTACCAGTTCCCAAAACCACGCAGCACAGCGGATCTGCCGCCACGTGAGTGACAATTCCTGTTTCGTGACTGATCAGAGTATCTAAACCTTTCATCAGGGCGCCACCACCAGCCAGCATAATTCCCCTGTCAATAATATCTGCTGCTAATTCCGGGGGAGTGCGTTCCAAAGTACGCTTGACAGCTTCCACAATTACTGAAAGCGGTTCCGACATACTTTCGCGAATTTCTGGGCCTTTGATCGTAACAGTTCGCGGCAAACCAGACAGTAAGTGCAAGCCTCGCACTTCCATCATTACGTCGTCATCCTCTGGAGTTGGATATGCAGAACCAACCTGAATCTTAATTTCTTCAGCAGTGCGTTCGCCGATGACCAAATTGTGAACTTTTTTCATGTATTGGACGATCGCCTCATTGAGTTCGTCGCCGGCTACCCGCACAGACTCACTGATCACCGTACCTTGCAAACTCAAAACCGCAACTTCCGTCGTACCTCCGCCGATATCTATAATCATATTGCCAGTCGCCTCAGCAACAGGCAGTCCAGCCCCGATCGCCGCAGCGATGGGTTCATCAATTAACCGTACTTCTCTAGCACCGGCCTGAGTCGCCGCCTCAATGACAGCACGCCTCTCGACTCCGGTGACACCGCTGGGGATACCAATAATTATCCGGGGCGAAACTAAGCTTCGGCCTTCGTGAACCCTGCGGATAAAAGTCTTAAGCATCAGTTCCGCCGTATCAAAGTCTGCGATTACCCCGTCGCGAAGCGGGCGCAGTGCTATGACATTCCCTGGCGTGCGCCCGAGCATTTTTTTGGCTTCTTCTCCAACAGCCAGCGGTATTTTTAAATCTTGGTCGATCGCCACTACAGAAGGTTCCTGCAGAACAATACCTTTGCCCGATACATAAACGAGCGTGTTAGCAGTACCGAGGTCGATACCCATATCTCTAGATAACGAAAATCGATTGAGAAGACCCACTGATTTGTACCCCCCCCATAAACTAAAATACTATTGTGTGCAATAATGTTGTTACAAAAGTGTAACCGAGGTGGATTCTATTACGTTTTTCATCCTGAGTCTAGTCAGAAATGTACATTGTCGAGCTCAGGTTGAGCGCAGACTCGCCAATCATCCACTATCAATATGTTCTGCTAACTGGGTGTACAATCAGGATGAAGCCTCACAAGCGTTGTTCCAAGTTCAGTTTGGAGGCTAATGCGCGTGTGGACTGTTTAACTACATCACCGATCGACCACATTCCCAAAAAAGTTTATGAGTCTTAATGTTGTGACTTTAGTAGGCCGCGTCGGCGGCGACCCGGACGTGAAGTATTTTGAGTCGGGTACAGTGAAGTGTAGTTTGACGCTGGCAGTGAATCGCAGAACCAAGAACAGCGATCAACCAGACTGGTTCAATCTGGAAATCTGGGGCAAAACAGCGCAGATTGCTGCTGACTACGTTCGCAAAGGCTCTCTAATTGGCGTCACAGGCTCTTTGAAGTTCGATCGCTGGCAAGACCGCAATACGGGTTCCAATCGCTCGAAGCCGGTAATTAAGGTAGACCATTTAGACTTGCTGGGTTCCAAACGCGACAACGAGTCGGGTATGTCGCAACAAAACAGCGAATTCTAGCGTTTGGGGAATTTGGGAAGTAATATTTGGGAATTGGGTGGGTGCTCGTGACTTCAGAAAAGTTAGAAATTGTTCAAACTGAGTACCAAGCTGGGCAAATAGCTTTTGAGAGTGGCCGGTATGCTCAAGCTGTGCAGAGTTTAGAAACAGCTACCGGTTTAGTCGATCGCACTTCCCGGTTGGGCGGCGAGGTGCAGATGTGGCTAGTGACAGCCTACGAAGCCTCTGGCAATACAGAAATGGCGATCGAGCTTTGCCGCAAGCTCACCCGCCATCCCCGCCAAGAAACCCGCCAGCAAGCAAAGCGCTTGCTGTTCATTCTCGAAGCTCCCAAACTTACTATCCCTCCTGAATGGATGGTGAAAATCCCTGATTTGGCAGCTTTAGATGAAAATCAATCAATCAGTTTTCAAGCCAATCCAAACGCTGATATCAAGTACGCTAAACCCAAGCCCGCCGTACCAGAGCCAGTAGATTTGAGTCAGGTTAATACGAAAGATAATAGGTTTATCTGGGTGGCGTTAATTGCGATCGGGCTAATTTTAGGTGGCTTATTTATTAGTTATTAATCATTTTTTCATTCGCACAAACTTTATCTGTAGGGGGCGCCTCGCCCCACCATACCCCTACCAGGAATGAGAATTAAATACCTTACAATTTTGATGGTTCTTGTGGGATGGGCGTCCCGCCCGTCCAGAAAGGGCGGGCGGGACGCCCAACCCCTACTCCCCACAAACTTGTGTAAATTATTTAATTTGCGATCCCAATAGCGGAGTAAACCATTTTTTTGCCTTACTCCTGAGAGAAGTTATGCAATGCCTTTTAGCAATTATAAAAGTATCAGCGCCGTCGCCAAAGAATTCCAAATTAATTACCTGCGGGATAATTTCCTTGTCGAAACAGAATTTGCAGTCAGCGACGTTTTTCGGAATGAATTAGAATTGATTTTCAATGACGGAGTATTTGACAACTCGGAAATCGCCATTTGTGAAAATATCATTTATCCTGTATTAAAAGAAGTTTGGAAAAATTATCGAAGTAATTTTCTCCTGTGGAGTCACCAAACCTTAGTCTATAATGAGAATCTGTCAGGAATTCCAGATTATATATTGGCGAAGCGCTCACCCCTCGGCACAGTAGTTTTTGACAAGCCCTATTTCATATTAGTTGAAGCCAAGAAAGAGAGCGCATTTGATGAAGGATGGGGGCAGTGTTTGGCAGAAATGATCGCCGTGCAGCGACTTAACAATGAACCCGAACAAACTATCTTTGGTATTGTTTCTAATGGGGCTATTTGGCAGTTTGGCAAGCTGAAATTAGAAATGTTTACTCAAAATAAATTTTTCTATACAATTCAGGACTTAGAGCGACTGTTTGCAGCCGTTAACTATGTTTTTAAACAGTGTGAATTACAATTATAGGAGAAGGAAAAAGTTAGGAACGACACTGATTTTCACACGGATACACGGCTTAATTATCAAGCAGGAGGCAGGAGTCAGAAGTTGAATAGCGATAATTGCTAAAATAAAAAAAAGACCAAACCAGAAAGGCTATTATTGTGAGCGATTCAACCGTAGACCAGATTTTGAAATTGGCCTCTCAGCGCGCCGATGCGGCTGAAGTATACTACCTGTCGAGTCAAGACACCCCCATAGAATTTGAAAACAATCGCCTCAAATCCCTGCAAACCAAAGCACTGCAAGGCGTAGCACTCCGGCTGATTTACCAAGGCAAAATCGGTTTTGCTAGTTCCACAGATTTAACGCGGATAGACGATTTAGTAGATGCAGCGATTCAAACAGCCGAAATCGGCGACCCCGCAGAATTTGAACTCGCCTCCAACTTCCACCTAAAAGGCCCGGAAACCACCTACACTCCACCCACTACTCAAGAATTAGTCGAAAACGGCAAAAACCTGATCGAGCAAGTTCACGCCTACAATCCCGATATTATGGTAGATGTCGGCTTCCACGTCCGCAGCGGCAGAGTGAAAATTGCCACGACGCAAGACCTGTATGCCGAAAGAAGCAGCCAAATAGTCAGCGGCTCGATCGCCGGAAATTTGGTACAGGGAGAAGACTTTATGCAAGCATATAGCTACGATGTGGCGCGCGATCGCCCCCTCGACACCAACAGCATCCTCCAATCACTCCTTGAAAAATACCGCCTCGCCGAAAATTCAGCCACCATCACCAGCGGTTCATACCCAGTATTATTCACCCCCAACGCCGCCGCTAGCACCCTCGGCAGCTTGTTTGATACCATCCTTTCAGGTCAAGCAGTAGTTCAAAAAGCTTCTCCCCTAGCCGACAAAATCGGCGAAACCTTATTTGACGAACGCTTTACCTTTTTTGAAGACCCCACTTTAGGCCCTTCTGCTTGTCCCTTTGACGACGAAGGTACACCCACCACCCGCAAAGTCTTGATAGACAAAGGTACTGTCACCGGATTTTATTGGGATCGCAGGTGGGCCGCTCGCGCCGGTGTACAATCAACCGGCAACGGTTTTCGCGGCGGATTGTCTCGCCCAGGCCCTGATTTGACTAACTTTTGCATTTCCCCTGGAAATACCACCACTCAAGACTTGATTGCTAGCATGGACGAAGGTCTAATAGTAGAGCAGGTTTTAGGTGCCGGTCAGTCCAATCAATTAGCTGGCGAATTTTCTGTCAATTTGGACTTAGGCTATAAAGTAGAAAAAGGCAAAATTGTGGGTCGCGTCAAGAATACAATGGTGGCAGGCAGCATTTTTGAAGCCTTTAAAAATTTGGCAGATTTGAGCAGCGAAGCCGAATGGGTAGGCGGTGCGGCATATTTGCCGAGTATGCTGTTTCAACATTTGGGTGTAGCTTCCAGGCAATAAGTTCAGTGCGGTTTTACTCGTTACCAGGCTCTGCCTGGTAATACATATCATGAGGCTATGCCTCGAATTTGGATGAAATCTTGCGAGGCAAAGCCTCTGGACATTGGTTCCCAGGCAGAGCCTAGGAACCAGTTAAACAAACATAGAAACAGTGTCGGCAATTCAACGCTTTGCTAATTCATGCAAATAGGTAAAAATAGGGAAAAATGTATAATGAAAGAGCAAAATGTCAAGGATGGAACTGGGAAGAAGAAAAAGAATTTTTTCTTTCTTTTACCTTTGGTTTTTTGCCTTTTAACTCTAGTGACTGGATGCGTTCAGTACGATGTCGGGGTGAACTTTGAGAGTCAAACTCGCGGCGAAATCGTGCAGCACATTAAACTGGGGGAAAGGTTGACGAGCTTCAGCAGCGAAACTGTTGCAGAATGGTTGAAAAGCGTAGAACGCCGGGTGAGGTTGCTGGACGGAAAAACTAAACGGCTTTCCCCCACAGAAGTTCTAGTGAGGATTCCTTTCAATAATGGAGCCGAGTTACAAGACAAGTTCAACCAATTTTACAATCCGATCGCACCAACCACAAAGTATCGGGCCGCAAGTCCGCTAGAAACAGATTTGCCGAAGTTTGAATCTCACCTTAGTGTCAAGCAGAATAATTTGTTATTGGTGCTGCGAAATCGATTGAGTTTGGAATTGGATTTGCGCTCTCTTTCACTGCTTTCTTCTAATGGCAGTCTGCTGCTGAGTCCGGGGGGACTTTTGGAGCTAGACTTTAGCTTGAACACGCCTTGGGGCGCCGAAAGTATTGAAACTGTCGCCGGTGCGCTGGTTCCCGAAAGCTATCAGCAGGGGAAACAGTTAGTTTGGAAGCTCAAACCCGGGGAAATTAACTATTTGGAGGCGATATTCTGGATTCCCAGTCCCGTAGGAATTGGGGCGCTGATTATTGCCTTATTTGTGGCCGCGGGCAATGCTTTGAAATATCAAATATTGCCAGCACTGGGAATGGCCAAGAAACCGCAAAACATCGGTCAAACCTAAAGAGGATATGTCCTAGAGGGGCGGGTTAACCAATATCTTCAATCAACTCTCAGAACTCCAATAAACCCGCCCCTCCCCGGATATTATGGTTAATTGACTGGATTTGATATTATCAAAAAAAACTGAGAACCTCTGTCAAAAAACAGTTGACAAATGGTAAATAATTTGCTTAAGCTGAATTGAGAATTAGGAACAGAGAAAATGCGATCGCTAAATTTCTTCTTCATCTTTCTGATTTGCTTGGCTCTAGTATTATTCAGCATCGAAAATACAGAGCCAGTCGCGATTCAAGTTATCAAAGGCGTCCAAGTTAAAGCTCCGCTGTGCGTAGAACTAATTGTAGCGACTGGATTAGGGGCAACCCTAGCGTGGCTGTTCAGTCTGTGGTCGAGAATGCAGCGAACCCTCGCCTCGCGCCAACAACTCCGCCAAGTTCGCGAAAAAGAGCAGCGGATTCAGGAATTAGAACAAAATCTTGAACGCTATAAAGCCGAAATAGAAGGCAAACAACCTTTGTTAGAAAGTGCAGAACCGATAAGTTTAGAAATAGCAGCAATTGAGGGCACAACTGCTGAAATGACCGCCAATTAACTTGATATGCTCTCTCGTTTTCTCAGAGGCAAAATCTAAAATCTAAAATCTAAAATCTAAAATCTAAAATCGAATGGCCGTTTCCCGAGACCAAGATGGCTTAGCAACGATTTCCGAGGGGATCGCAATTTTAATTGACCTAGCCGAACGGGGAGAAATTGATCCTTGGGACGTTAAGGTAATTGAAGTGTTCGATCGATGTTTGAGCAAGCTTACGAACGCCTGTGATGCCGATCCAAGTAAGGATTTCTCCGATTTGTCTCACTCCGGTCAAGCGTTTTTGTACGCTTCAATGCTGGTGTTGCTCAAAGCAGAAAGTATCGTCCTCTCAGAACCCCCCGTGAACCCCGACTCGGACGAGGGGGAACTAGAAGATGCAGAGCACTTAGGCGGACGACATTTGCCGCAGCATCTGGAGCGACAATTGCGCCGTCGGGGTGTAGCTCAACTGCCGCAAAAACGCCCGGTGACTCTCCCCGAACTAATTGAGCAGTTGCAGCTAATGAAAGCAGCAATGGAGCAGACAGTTGCCCCCCGGCGTCGCCCTACCTCAAAAATGCGATCGCAAGCAGCGCAGGCTATCTTTGAGCTAGCTCACCAAGAAAATTTGGTGGAAACTGCTAGTGAACTCGATCGGTTTCTGGCAGAACGGGGCCAAGAAATTGACGAGGGTTGGCTGGACTTGGAACAACTGCTGGAACTTTGGCCTCATAAGGATTTGCACTCCTCTGTTGACCCAGAACCTCCGGTATCGACTGGGGAAGTTCACTTGCCAAATCATGACCGCGTGGGTATCTTTTGGGCGCTGTTGCTACTGTCGGCTCAGTCTAAAGTAGAGTTGCTTCAAGAGGAGTTTTATAAAGACCTGAAAATCCGGGCGCTTTGAGCTTGCAGGGTATTAGTTTCTCCGGCGAAACTAATAACTGTGTCGCTGCGTCGGTTAAAATTCCAGACAGAAACTCGCTCGCCGCCATTCTGCTGCTGAGTCTCGAATGCGGACAGCGGGAGTGCGAAGTTTTTGCTGATTCCCGATACCTGGTTTCTTAAATCCAGGTAAATTCGGAATAAATGATTGATAGCCTGGTACGATGTCGCCTATAAACAGGTCAGGATTTTGCTGTGCTCGATCGATTCAAAGATCGCAACCGCTAGCATCTAATTGTTGAGTTTATATCAATTAACAGAGGGTTGAGGAAGTTAATAATGAAAGCGATGATTCTGGCGGCCGGTAAAGGCACTCGCGTCCGTCCTATTACTCAGACAATACCCAAACCGATGATTCCCATCCTGCAAAAGCCAGTGATGGAGTTTTTGGTTGAATTGCTCCGCCAACACGGATTTGACGAAATTATGGTCAACGTTTCCCACCTGGCAGACGTGATTGAAAACTACTTCCGCGACGGTCAAAAGTTTGGGGTACAAATTGCCTATTCTTTTGAAGGGCGAATTGAGGAGGGAGAAATGATTGGAGAGGCTCTCGGTTCGGCTGGTGGCATGAAACGAATTCAGGACTTCTCGCCGTTTTTTGACGATACTTTTGTGGTGCTGTGCGGCGACGCTTTGATTGACTTGGACTTGACTGCTGCTGTGAAGTGGCACCGGGAAAAAGGGGCGATCGCTACTATTGTTATGAAATCGGTTCCCCGCGAGGAGGTTCCCAGTTACGGAGTAGTGGTAACAGACGAGTCTGGCAAAATTAAAGATTTCCAAGAAAAACCTTCTGTAGAGGAAGCTCTGAGTACCGACATTAACACTGGTATTTATATTTTTGAACCGGAAATATTCAAATACATCCCTTCAGACCAGGAATACGATATCGGTTCGGAGTTATTTCCCAAGCTAGTAGCAGAAGGCGCGCCTTTTTACGGGATTAGCATGGACTTTGAGTGGGTGGATATCGGCAAAGTTCCTGACTATTGGCGGGCAATTCAGAGCGTGCTCCTAGGACAAGTTAAAAATGTTTCGATTCCGGGAATTGAAGTGCGCCCCGGCATTTACGCTGGTTTGAATGTAGCTGTCAACTGGGATAAGGTTGATATTACTGGGCCTGTTTACATTGGTGGGATGACGATCATTGAGGATGGAGCCAAAATTGTCGGGCCGACAATGATTGGCCCAAATTGCTGGCTTTGCAGTGGCGCAACTGTGGAAAACAGCGTGATTTTTGAGTATTCCCGTTTGGGGCCGGAGGTGCGGTTGGTTGACAAACTGGTGTTCGGGCGCTACTGCGTTGATAAAACCGGGGCTGCGATCGATTTGCAAGCGGCGGCTCTCGATTGGCTGATTACTGACGCTCGCCAAGTTTTACCGACTCAACACGGAGAAGAGCGGCGGGCGATATCTGAAATTCTCGGTCATGCTGAATAATTGCTAATAAGTAATTACTCAAGGTAAGGTGCGCTAGGCGCACCCTACTTTTACGGTTATTATCTCACCTTTCAAGTCTAATATTGTGCTTAGGTTGCACCCTAAATTTTAAGACTGTAGATAAGTATATTGGCCTAGACTCCGCTCGTAATTTTGCAGCAAAAGTTGGGCCTCGGAAAGAGTAATTTTATTTTGCTGCAAAGCTGCTTCTGTCTGACGGCGGATGCTTTCAACCAAACTTTCTGAATCGTACTGTACGTAGCTGAGGACTTCTTTCATAGTGTCCCCTTTCACAACGTGTTCGATATGATAGCCAGAAGGCGTTAGCTGAATGTGAACTGTATTTGCATCACCGAATAAGTTGTGAAGGTTGCCCATAATTTCTTGATAAGCACCTCCCAAAAATAGCGCCAAATAGTAAGGTTCTCCGGGTTTGAGAGTATGCAGCTCCAAAACCGACTTGACATCTCGCAAATCAATAAATTGGTCTATTTTGCCGTCGCTGTCGCAGGTAAGATCGGCTAAAATACCGCGTTGAGTTGGTTCTTCGTCGAGTCGGTTAATTGGCATAATTGGGAACAATTGGTTAATTGCCCAACTGTCGGGTACTGACTGGAAAACAGATAAGTTGATGTAATAAATGGATGCCATCACCTTTTCTAGGTCTTCCAAATCGTCCGATACATAGTCTTTTTGCCGCGCGATCGCCTGTATTTTATCGCAGCAAGCCCAGTACAACTGTTCGGTTTTGGCCCGTTCCGCAATTCCCAAATAGCCTAAGTTAAATAAACTGACTGCTTCTTCCTTGAATTGGATAGCATCGTGATAGACTTCTTGGTAATTTTCGGGAGTAATAGATTGGTAAATTTCGTAGAGATTGCGCGGAATTTGGTGTGCTTTTTCGTCTACAGGTTCTGGTACTTCTCTGGGGACATCGCTAGTACCGAGTACGTCAAAAACTAACACTGATTGGTGAGAAGCGATCGCCCGCCCGCTTTCGCTAATGATAATTGGAACCGGGATTTTGCGCTCGTCGCAGGCATCTTTCACTCCCGCTACTACGTCGTTAGCGTAGTTTTGCATATTGTAGTTTTTGGAAGCGTGAAAGTTTGTTTTAGACCCGTCGTAGTCAACGCCAAGTCCACCGCCTACGTCCAAGTAGTTCATATTAGCTCCCAATTTAGCTAATTCTACATAAATGTGGCTGGCTTCTCGAATGGCGTCTTTGATGACACTAATTGAGGAAATTTGAGAGCCGATGTGGAAGTGCAATAACTGCAAACAATCGAGCATTCCAGCTTTTTCTAGTTCGCCGACGGCGCGGATAATTTCAGGAATTGTCAAGCCAAATTTTGCCCGATCGCCCGTGGAGCCTCCCCAGCGGCCAACGCCTTTGGTAGTGAGTTTTGCTCGCACTCCCAAAATCGGTTTAATTCCTAATGCTTTGCTCGCAGCGATTGCGAGTTCTACTTCCTCTATTTGCTCCAGCACAATTACAGAAGTTTGCCCTAGCCGCTGCGCCAAAATAGCAGTTTCGATGTATTCGCGGTCTTTGTAACCGTTACAAATTAATAAAGCGCCTGGGTTTTTTAAGGTCGCCAAAGCTATCATTAATTCCGGTTTAGATCCGGCTTCGAGGCCGAAGTGATGGGGTTGACCGAAACGCACCAAATCTTCAATTAATTGTCGGTGCTGGTTGCATTTAACTGGAAAGACACCGCGATAGACATTTTTGTAATTGTACCGAGCGATCGCTCGGGCGAAACACGAATTTAAGCGCTCGATCCGGTCTTCCAAAATATCAGAAAATCGAATCAGCAGGGGCAAAGCCAAATTTCGCTGTTTCAGGGATTCTACCAGTTCGCACAAGTCGAGGGAACCGCCGCGATCGCCCTTGGGAGAGACTGTAACGTGACCGGCTGCATTGATCGAAAAATACGGTTCGCCCCAACCTTGAATTCGGTAGAGTTTCTCACTATCTTCTATTGTCCAAGATTTTTGTGGCAGTTGAGCCGCCGTTACTAAAGCACTGTCTGGTGCAGCCAAACTCGTGACTGTTGGCGAGTGAGTCGATAGCGGATCGAGATCGGAGAAAGCAGCGGTGGCTGGGGAACTCATCTTATCGGAAACCTCTTTTACGAGTGGTCAAATAGATAGTTTATCGCACATATCGGGTTTCCTGATGCAGTTGAAAAATCACTTTGGGTAAACGGCCCGGCGATTTTAGATTTTAGATTTTAGATTTTAGATTTTAGATTTTAGATTTTAGATTTGACTCCACAGATAGATGAAGGTGGGGGATTGAACTAAAATCTCCACCGTAATTGCTCTCCTGGACTTATTTCTTCAAGCAAGTATCCGTATGTAGGTGAACTCGGAAACCCGGTTTCCGAGTTCACCTGCGCCAAGAGAGTTGTCGGACGATCGCTCGCCCGACACACACTAACCAAAAATCACCTCCGGCGGCGCCATGTCAGCCCCCACAATCACTCCCCCGTGACTATTAGACTTCTTCAAGCCCGGTTGAGGTGCTTTTTCTGGGGTCTTCTGAGCCGGTGCAACTGAGGCTGGCGGTGTCACCTGCGTTGGAGGTGCTGCCTGTGCTCCTGGCACCACGGGTTGCTGCGACAGCCAACCCAAACCCCCTACAGCCCCAGCCATCAAAGCGGTGTAGCCGATGTACAAATGCACCGGACGCATTTGAAAGCCTTCGCCTGAGTCGGAATCGGAAACAGACACATACATACTGGGAATTGGACTCGCAGCGGGTTTGGGCAAAGCATTCGCCATAGCGGTGCCGTCTAGTCCCAAGGCGTCGCCGAGTCTGCGGATAAAACCTCTCACGTAAATATCTTGGGGCAGTTTGTCGATTTCCCCATTTTCGATCGATTCTATGTGGTGCAGCGGCACGAGAGTTTGACTGTGGAGTTGCTGCATGGATAGGGAGCGAATTTGCCGTCCCTTACGCAATTCTCTACCCAACTCCCGCAGGCACTCTTCTCGCTGTTGAACGGCTAAAGCTGCTTCTTCTTCCTTGGTGAGTTTTTTTGGCTTCTTGGGAAAACCGAACCCTGGGAAGGATTTTCCGGGGACTGTGACAGTTGCAGGTGGAGCCGACTCGACTTTAATTTCGTCTTGGGGCGCTTGTTTGCTGTCTTCAGAAGTGTTAGTGTCTCGATCGGAATTTTCAGTGTCGGATTCAGTTTGGGGCGGCGCTTCCACACTAGCGCTGCGCCAATAGAAGACAGGAACAGCTACTGGTGGCTCCAATTCTTTAATTTCTGTCACTGTCTCAATGGCGGGACTTACAGCAGTAAAACTCTCTTGGGGTACTTGCGATTCAATTTTGTTTTGTTTGGGAAATCGGTCAAATGCGAGCTTGACCGCTTCTCTGCTAACTGCTCTAATTAAAATTTCGGCAGCGGAGGCTGCTTCGCCCAACATTGTTTGCAGGCTAGCTAGAGCGTGGCTATAGGTGTCGCTACAGAGGAGTTCAGCTTCTATTTGACCTAGAACAGAACGAAAACTTTCTTGAGAAATTTCAATAGTTGGGTGATCTGTCACCCCAAAATAAGCCTCGGGTTTCAGTGCCATGATATTCATGTTGTCTTAGTAGAAGGTATCTGAGTACGTTCTTCGACAGGTTGGCAGTGATTCCGGATGTGGGTTGGGGAAGAGTAGGAGTGTGAGGGAAAGTGAGAAAGTGAGAGAGTGGGAGAGTGGGAGAGGCGCAATTCCGACTTATTGATTGTCTATTGCTTGTGGATGCGATCGAGCAACCAAAGAGCCCCGAAAATCCCGACAAAGTGGGCAACAGTGGCGTGAGTATTGGCAAGTACCACAAATATGTCTAGGGGCTGAATAAATCTGCCCACATCGACTGCGGCACCGAACAAGGCTTGTGGCTGAGCTAGAGATTTGGCTAAAAGCGTGCCGCTGATGGCTTCTGCGCCGATCAACGTCAGCAGCATTCCTGACAAGTTGCTAAAAAGTGACAGCCGCACCTCTTTGATGGTGTCTGCTTTTTTGGGGCGGACAGCGTTAGCGGGCGATCGCAGTTGTCTCGACAAACGGGTGAAGCGGAAAGAGCGATATACGCTGTAAGCGAGTACGGCCAGCCCGCAAATGGCAAAAAATACGCCCCCGCCGGTGCCAGCACTGGTTGAACTCGCACCGGCGGTAGTGCTGGGGATGGCGAAGGGGATGGCAAAGAGCAAAATGATCCCCGCTACCACCGCTAGCACTAACTGTACCCAGAAGCAAACCCAGCCTGTTGTACGAAGGGCAAAGGCAACTCGCTGTACGGCGACAGGAAGCTTATCGTTATCTAACTGATTAGTCATATTTTGAGCGGGTATAATTAATTGGCATTAGTTGGCAGCAGTTTTTTCTCTTCGGGGACGGTTGACGGCGGTTAACCCTCTTTATAATAGAAGTAGCAATGTTTAAGATTTGTAACTAACATTGGATTTCACATTTGAATAGCGTCGATCGCCAGGTACCCAAAGCAATGACACAACTACAACCCACTGTCACTCCCAAACTGGAACAGCCAAAGTTTGGCTTCAACAGCTACGCGGAACGCCTTAACGGTCGAGCCGCGATGATCGGTTTTTCTTTAACTTTAATTATCGAGTATGTCACAGGCCAGGGCTTGCTGTCCTGGTTAGGTCTCAACTAATTTTAGCAATGGCGCGGTCAGCCTTACACTTTGTCTTGACTCTTCCGGCAGCGGGTGTGACTTTTGCTGACCGCGACAAATTCGGGAATTGATTAAAATATTAATTACAAACAAGCCCAGCGACTTCTCTGCTGAGAGAGATCTGTTCCCGAATGCAATAGCTGGCTTTTGGAGGTGTATATGGGGTGGAATTTTGATTTGACAAGCTTGGCAATTTTGCCTCGCTCCCGTACAATTCCCCACAGGCGAGAAGATTAATTTAGGTGAAGCTAGTCTTTGAGCTAGAAATCCCGATCGTTCCGCCAACTCTAAGTTTTAGAGCTTGTAAATAAATATAGAACAGAGTAAAACCAAATGAATGCTTCGTGGACGCGACTTTTGAGGTCAGCTTACCGTAGAGAGCCAATTACCAGCTTTGTTGTGACAGTGGGTGTTGTCGATGCAGCCATCGGCAGCATCGGTGCCAGTGGCTCTTTATTGGCTTTTGGGCTGGGTACCGCTGGGGTGGCGATGGCTCTCCGGTGGTGGCAATTTTACCGCTCTGGAGCCGAACAACCCGCACCTGCTCCCGAATACTATCTTCCTCCTCAGTCTTCTAGACCTCAGTTGCCTGTGCTTAATGTGTCTAAAAAAAATCCTCCTTATTAAGATTACCGGGCAATGGTGACTGGGCGATGTGCCGATCGACTCCCTGAATCTGAGGCACTAAAAGAGAGGGCAAGAAAGTCTTTCGATCTTGGATGCTTGGTTTATGAATATTTCTGTTGCCGAGAAACTGTACAAAATTGGCTCTGTAGCTGCCTGTAGTGGTTTGTCGGTGAAAACTGTTCGTTACTATGAGGAGATGGGCTTGCTGTCTCCTGCGGTAAAGCGCTCGCCCGCTGGTTATCGCTTGTTTGGCGAAACGGTATTCAACAGGTTGGCGTTTATTAAACGCTCTCAGACTCTGGGTTTGAGCCTTCAGGAGATTAAGGATATTTTACAAGTTCGCGATCGGGGAGAGTTGCCTTGCTCTGAAGCGAAGCAGCATCTTACGGCTAAGGTAGAGGAAATTTCCGTGCAAATTGCAGCTTTAGAAACTTTGAAGAGGGAGTTGCAAGGCATTCTCAACTGCTGGCAAGAGCAACCCTCGCAGGCGAGCATTACTCGCACGATTTGTCCGAACATTCAGCGGGATTGAGCGGGGGAAAGATACAAAATAAGGGAAGGAATTATCGGTTTCCTTCCCTTGATGGTTGTGTTGGTGGGTGTGTCGATCGTGTTGAGCTTTTAACTGTTTTCGCAGAGTTTGCTGTTGCTTTTTGAGTTGCCGAGCCCTGGCTGAGCCGCCTTTACCTTTGGAGTTTCTACCCTCGCTGCGGGGAGACTCCCAACTTTTTAGTCTCATATTTTTAATTGGTTGTACTACTTCTATAATAGACTGACGCAATTTCACTGTCAAGTATTTTTGAGAGATGTTTCATAGTATCAAGTGTTGACTGATTGGGATTTGCTAGAGGCAGAGCGATGGTGGGCCATAAGCACCCTAAAATTAGAGTTTTTTGTCTAGCCTCAACAGCTTTAATTTTGTATTTATTAGTCCCAATATCCTGCAGGTATTTCAGCATCTGTAAAAATTGGCAGCGTTTCCCAATTTTTCACCCATTCCGGCAATTGGGCTACTTTTTTTAGCTGAAGCGACATTTCTATTAAGGAAAATCCTAAATTGTGGAAATCTTGAATAAGTTCGGCTTTCAATAAAATTTCATTTTTAGTTAAATCGGGAGCATTAGTCGCAATGACAATGCTGTTGCCGGTTTCTAAATTGCATATATAAACTTGTACGAACATAGTTTGAAGGGTTTTCACCGCAGCCGCATTAAACTCTGGTTTGTGGAACAGGTGGACAACTAAAGCACCTGCGCTTGACAAGCGAGTTTTGCACAGTTCGTAAAATTCTTGCGTCACCAATCTATAGGGCATATAGCCGCTGCCAAAACCTGCATCTACAAGAATTATATCGTATTTGACTGTTGAATTTTGTTGGGAAAGATATTCGCGCCCGTCTTGAATAGCTACTTTTAGTCTATCGTCGAATAGAATGCCAAAAAATTTCTGAGCTACTTCCACTATTTCTGGGTCAATGTCTGCACATTCGACTATGGCGTTAGCGAAATAGTGGTGAAAAAAATTAGGAATGCTGCCGCCGCCAAAGCCGATTATATAGATGTTTTTGGGTTGACTTTTCCAGACTAATGCTAACAGCGCTGCTCTGGCATAGGGAAAGATTAAATTTAGTGGATTGTTGATGTCGAGGATTGATTGAGCTACATTTGTGGTGAAGGTTTCTGTGTCTACTAAAAGCAGTAGTAGCACTGATTTATTTTTTTTGACGGCGATGCAGTTGTCGCCGTAATTGTGTTGAAATAGGATGCCGTCTGGCTGTTGCTGAAGCCACTTGATTTGTTGGTTAATAGCTGCTAAATTGCTGGTCTGCCAATCGCCTTTATAATCAGTCATACGATTTTAGATTTTAGATGGGAAAATTACCAGAAAGAATTGGTTTAAAGTCGGAACCCCGATCGGGAGAAATTAAAAGAAGACTATTCATTACTCCAATCCTCTACCTTCCAGGTAGAGGTCGCTACCCGTGCGGTCAACTGTCAACCCTTCGACTTCGCGAGCGGGCAAGCTGTCAACTGTCAACTGTCAATGATCACTATCATGGTTGAGAGCCGACCTACAGTTTCCTTCTTTTTGGGAAATGATATCAAATCTAAAATCTAAAATCTCTATTCTCACATCTAATCACTTCAAACCCAATAATAGCGCGATGCCAGCGATCGCACCAACTACCCCCAAAACCGCCCGAATGCTGACTTTTTCGCCCGCCAGCACTGCTAAAGGCAGTATAAATAGGGGACTGGTAGAACTGAGTGTTTGAGCGATTGCTGCGGGTGCATATTTCAGCGAAGTCTGTTGCAGGAAAATCCCGAGATAGGTTCCTAAAAAAGCTGCCAGAATTATTGCAGCTAATATTTTTGAGGATTTTAATTGTTTAAAACTGTCAAGGTTTGTTGGCTTAAAAAAGCACAGCATGACTGCCATGCCGCCGCTCAAACGCAAGGCCGCCGTCCACAGAGGATCAATATCTATTTGAGTGAAGACGGCGCGGGATAGAATTGCTCCAGCGGCGTGGGTTGTTTGTCCTAATAAACTAATACCTAATCCCTGCCAAAGATGTTTTGATGATAAGGTTGTTTCGGCTGTTCGTTCTGCAATTACCCACGCTACGCCGCAGATTGTTAAAAGGATGCCAGTACAAGCAATGGGCGATAACTTTTCTTGCAAAAATATTAAGCCCAATAAAGCTGTTAAAGGGGGAGATAGGGTTTCTAAAAGCAGCGTTCGCCTCGCGCCTAAATATTTTAATACGATAAAGAAAGCGGTGTCTCCGATGCCAATTCCTAGGCCGCCACTAATCAGCAGCATTGCTAAAATATTAGGGTTGATTGCGGGTAAAGATTTTCCTAAAATTAGTACAGTGGCAAGGATCATGAAAAGGGCGATCGCGCCTTTGAGCAAGTTTAGCACCACTGCGGGAATTTGCTGTCCTACTCGCTGCCAGATTGTGGAAGATAGAGCCCAGACAAATGCAGCGCCTAAAGCGGCTAATTCACCCATAAAATCTGTTGACTGTTGACTGTTGACTGTTGACTGTTTTTACCAATTCCCCATGCCCGATTCCCCATGCCATATAAATTAGGGTTCCCGGTGGCCTACCTGGAACCCTAGATTTATTGACCTTTTTTAGGAGTGGGCGGTGAACATAAATCAATACCATCATGTCCGAATAGAGGAACGAATTCGCTTGCGGTTTGGGATGGCTTCGTTCCTTTCTTCGGACACCCAATATATATGTCTACCTACTGATTAACCTTGTGGTAATTGCGGAGATTGCATAGGTTGAAATTGTGACCGCATATCTGTTCTTACCCAAGAACCAAAACGATCGGGACGAACGCATTCAGCATTATCTAATTCGTCTTTGAGTTTATTGGCGAAAGATTCAAACATTTCCACTAAAGCCTGACGATCTGTTAAGCAACCTTGGAGAGCAAGAAGTTGTTCCAGCGTCCAGTTATACAGTTGAGTGTCCCCTTGTTCGATGCGTAAATAGAACTGATTCTCAAACTGTGCAAGATTAGAGTAGAAGTTCTCAACTTCTGACTTGATCAAGTTCATATCCAGGTAGAATTGTTGCTGTCTCAATTCTGCAAAAATCGTATTTTTGAGGTTCTGCGTGAAGTTTTGGTTCAGCTCATTTTTGACGATTGTAGAGACATCATTACGGAAGTTGAGAATCTTGTTATCCAAGCTAACATTAATGCGATTGTCAAGATCATTGACAATATTATTAGTCACTAACTGCACGTTGCTAGTGCTAGATTGATTAACAATGGTACTGATGCGTTGATCCATGTTAGATTCAATCTGCTGAATGACCAGATTTTTAATGTTTTGGCTTTGGTCAGCAATTTTGAGATTAACTACCGCATTAATCCGCTGATCGATGTCGTGTTGAATTTGCTGAACAATTTGAGTGTTAATATCTTGAGATAGATTAGACACTTTCAGGTTCACGACATTATCGATGCGTTGATCGATGTAAGTTTGCATTTGCTGAATCACCAGATTCTTCACATTCTGGGTTTGATCAGAAATCTTGATGCTCACCACATTCTCAACACGCTGATCAATATTATGTTGGAGTTGCTGAATGACCTGATTAGTGATCTCTTGAGATTGATTGGCGATTTGGACATTAACGGAGTTACTAATGCGCTGATCAATATCAGCAGACATTTGATTAATTACCTGGGTATTAATCTCTGTAGACTGATTGGCAATTTTGATGTTAACTACATTCTCAATCCGTTGCTCAAGTTCAGTTTGCATTTGCTGAACTACGAGGTTCTTAACTTCTTGAGTCTGATTAGCCACTTTGAGATTAACGACGGCCTCAACACGCTCATTGAGTTCGGTTTGCATTTGTTGCAGCACTAAGCTTTTAATCTCTTGGGTTTGTTCAGAGATTCTTAAATTCACCTGCTCGCTAACAATGCGGGGAATTCGGGAAATAAATAAGTCGTTGAGATTTTGGTTGAAGTGCGCCGACCAATTATGGAAATTCTGATTAAAACTAACTTCCATTTGTTGGGTAACAGTCTTAAGCATAAACTCCAGCCGTGCTACCTTCATACCTAAGTCTTTAGCTTGAGTTTGATAGCCTTTAAGCAGCCATTTTTCCAAATTGTCCCAATAAGCTTCTTTTTTCTCGTTCGGGTCACCTGTTACTGTGATGGAACGAGTGATGTCGCCGGCCATTTTCTGCCACATTTCTTCCATCTGAGCTTGGTCAAAAGTGAACCCAAATCCACTGCCCATATTGATATTTTCAGAACCCGGGGTAATTGTACCACCAGAGCTACTTGTACCACCAGAGCTACTTGTACCACCAGAGCTACTTGTACCACCAGAGCTACTTGTACCACCAGAGCTACTTGTGCTACTACCATCCACTACACTAACAGTGCTTTCGCTGCTGCCCCTATCAGGTGTTAGTTTTTCCTTTTCTTTGGCTAGTTCTAGATCACTGATGTTGTTGATTTCTAAAACAACTTGCCCTTCGTTATCTTCTATGTATGTATCAAAAAAGAAGCCCGAGATGGTTGTTTTTTGTTTGACTTCAAAAATAACTTCATCTTTGAAGCCATTTAAGGAACACCAGCTTTCGCTAAGTTCAATTCCTGTCAACTTGGAGATAAATTTTCCCCCTTCAATCAACAGTAACGCCCAAGGTTCTAATTGGAAATTTTTTGCTTCTGCTCCATAAGTGGCATTGCTTTCCCGAATCTTGACGCGATAGTTACCTGCTGCTAACTCGATAGAATTAGCATTGGCTTTTTTAAGAGTTGAGAGATAATTGCCATCAAGCGGGTAGCAGTTTGTCTTGCTATCAACGGTTAAAGTTTGGGGATTCTGTTGATTGCCAGTGATTGAAACAGTGACTTGTCCTTGATTATCACCACTATAGATATCAAAGAATAAGGCACAGACTACAGCTTTTTCTTTGATATCTAACTGCAATTTGTCGTTATTGCCGTTTAAAGTAGCCCAAGTTCCACCTGTCTCAACACCTGTTTTTGTGTTGATAAAGGTACTGCCATCAAGTCCATAAATCCAGAGAAAAACAAAAGGCTCACCGACGGTATTGTCGGCACTATAACTGTAGCTACCACTGGTAATTTGGATGTCAAAACTTCCTTTGTCTAATGTCAGAGACTTAGCAACATTTTGTTGCAAGTTATTCATCTGCTCGGTATTGATAACGTAACAGTTTGCTTTGGTATCAATTGTTAACAGTTTCATAGATGCCTCCCTAGTTGTAGTAGTTGTTTGTGCAGCTTGTGTAGGTTCAGTGTTAACTTTTGGAGTGATGGCTGCGATCGCTTCTGCTGCTGGTTGATAAAGTGCAATTCCTGCCCAACGACCGCTAGGCTTGGTTTGAGCCACTAATGTGCCTTTACCTGTCTTCGTATTGATGCGGATTAATTGACCGTCTTTTCCCAAGTTAAAAAATCTGCCCGTAACGCCATAAAGGACATTACCAACAAATTCCATACTGCCAATACCAGGAAATCCGGTATCACCAATCGTTTTAACTTCGCTAGTATCGAGATTGCATCTAGCAAGTAATTTCTTCTTTTCGTAACCAATTAAGGTTATATATGCTATGCCATTGCTATCAAAGGCAACTTCACCACAGTTGTAGTCTTTATTAGCTACAGTAGCTACTGGTGTACCTTTTCCTGTTTTGATATCAATGGCAATCAGTTGTTTAGCTGTGCTGGCATAAAGGGTTTGACGTTGGGCATTATAAGCCAAGCCGGCTGTAGCAAAGCCCGTATCCCCAATCACAATCGTATCGCCCGTTTTGATGTCAATTTTAACGAGCTGCGTTGTGCCGCCTTCTTGCTCAATGCCATAGAGTTGTGAATCAACAAAGGCAATATCATACACTTCTGTAATGATCTCACCGATGAATGTTGCTTTACCTGTGGCTAAATCAAGAGTATACAGTTTACTTAACTGATTTGAGACACAATCTTGGATATACACTGTCCCTGGAACCATAGCTAAATCCAAAGAAGATATATTGCTTGCCTGATTACTCATCTTTATCTTTTGAACTTGCCCAGCGATCGATCTCTCTGGCCAGCTATACTGGTACAGGATGCGACAACTGAGCCGTCTGAGCTTGTTTGAGCATATCTCCGAGTTGAGTGGTGCTGAGATCGTCGTAGGCTCGCGCCTGCGCCAAAAACTCGTCTACATTCAGTTTTTGGTAATCACTTAATGTGATATATGCTATTAGACTTGTTTTGCAAACCTGTTAAGAAATCCTAATCGAGGTTGCTGATGACGGTATTTCCCTTAGTGCTGATAAACTCAGCATCTGGTAGAATCGGGCGAAAGTTTAACAGCTCCGGGAATGACTATTAGTCTATCTAAAGGGGTAGATAATTTTTTTTTTCGTAATAAAGCGTAACATCTTTCTGTATCCGCTCAATAATCCGGAGTAAATCGCTCAACGATGCACCTCAAATGACGCAAAATCGTTCCTGAGTGGGTAGTCCGCCCCGAATTATTGAGCGGATACATCTTTGTCATCTTTCAGTGGTGCGAAGTCAGCAGCAACGAGCATTTTATCGAGCTCGTACTCGCTCCATGCCATAGAGTCGTGAATCAACAAAGGCAATATCATGCACTTCTGTAATGATCTCACCGATGAATGTTGCTTTACCTGTGGCTAAATCAAGAGTATACAGTTTACTTAACTGATTCCAGACACAATCTTGGATATAAACTGTGCCTGGAACGATAGCTAAATCCAAAGAAGGTATATTGCTTGCCTCCTTACTCATCTTTTTCTGTTTTTATTACATAAAAAGCAGACGATAGTGCGGTTGGTCATGAGTTATTTCAACTGAAGTTCGGAAAATACTCGGCTACCAACCACAGCCACCAGCAAGGGGGATATCAAGTGATGAGATATGCACTTGGAGCTACTGGGCTACCTAGCACACAGTTATTTATTAAGACATCACTAGCTTTTCTAGTAGTGGGCGGGGAGAGAATCGAACTCTCATACCTTTCGGTGTCAGATTTTGAGTCTGATGCGTCTACCAATTTCGCCACCCGCCCTTTTGGGTTTCACCATCATAACACACCGATCGATTTCCTGCAAGCAAAGATTCATAATCTTTTGAACTTGCCCAGCGATCGATCTCTCTGGCGCGCAATACTGGTACAGGATGGGACAACTGAGCCGTCTGAGCTTGTTTGAGCATTTCTCCCAGTTGAGTGCTGCTGAGGTCGTCGTAGACCCGCGCCTGCGCCAAAAACGCATCTACATTGAGTTTCGGAGCTAAAGTCGGCGAACCTCCGGCCAGTTTCATCAACAAAGATGCTACCACTCTTGGGTCTTGAGTGGCGAGCAAGGCGGCGCGATCGCACGTAAATTCGGCACACCGCAACCATTCCAACATTTGCGCCTGCAAACCCTGCGCGAGCACGGTTCCCACAGGCGAAATTTGACCGGCGGCCAACACAATTAAATTAGCCAGAGTCAGGTAAACTCCGTGCTCGCACTTCAAATGCCCCAACTCGTGAGCGATTACTGCCTTAACTTCCTCGTCTGTGAGCAAATCAATCAGAGAAGTGTGCATCACCACAAAAGGCTGTTTTCCCCGCATCGCAAAGGTGTAAGCATTCGGCATCGGATGCTGGCGGACATAAAGCTGTGGCGGTTCCAAATCCAGAGTTTTGCAGGCATCCAACAGCAATTGATGCAGGTGGGGCAATTGATTTTCGCCGACTTGGACGCTGGAGGCTAGATTTTCGAGCATGAAAAACTGTTCGCCAAGTTGTCCCAGCAACTGCCGCACGATCAAATCCAGGCCGGGCAGTTGTTTGAGAGTGCTGGTGGCTTCCAAGTCTAGCGGGTGGCGAAACTGGTCTGCTTTCAAACCGATGAGGGGTATGTTCGACATTGTAGTGATTATTCATTAGTCAACAGTTAACAGTCAACGGTCAACCGTCAACAGTTAACCGTCAACAGTCAACAGTCAACGGTCAACTGACTACTTAACAGTTTAAACCCGATCGCACGGGATTGACAGGAGCCTCAGCAGTCGCCGGGTCTGTACCCTCTTTGACGCGCCGCAACTTAGCTCCCAATTTTTGCAGTTTCACCTCTAACTGCTCGTAGCCGCGGTCTAAGTGCTGCAAGCTGCTGATTGTTGTGACACCATCGGCTGCAAGTCCCGCTAGCACTAACGCCGCCGAAGCCCGCAAATCTGTTGCCACTACTGGCGCACCAGACAGCAGCGACACTCCGCGCACAATCGCTACATTGCCTTTAAGGCGAATGTCGGCGCCCATGCGGTTGAGTTCTGCTACGTGGCGCAAGCGATTCTCAAACACGGTTTCTTTGATCAAGCTGTCTCCTTGGCTCAGCGTCAGCAAAGCCATAAACTGAGCTTGCATATCTGTGGGGAAACCGGGGTAAGGCAGAGTTTCGATGTCTGTCGCCGAGTGAGTTTGGCCGGGAACTATCCGCAAAATGTCGGGGGATTCTGCAATAATTTTCGCCCCAATTGTCTGCAATTTGGCAATGACTGCGGTCAGGTGGTCGGGAATTACGGGCGACAAAGTGATTTCGGAGTGAGTGATGGCTCCTGCTACTAAGAATGTTCCGGCTTCAATGCGATCGGGAATAATAGAATAGTCTACCGCGTGCAGCTTGGGAACTCCCGAAATGACGATCGTATTCGTGCCCGCGCCTTGAATTTTTGCTCCCATTGCGCGGCAGAAATTCGCCAAATCTGCGACTTCGGGCTCTTGAGCCGCATTTTCAATCACGGTTTCTCCTTCAGCCAGAGTCGCCGCCATCATCAAGGTTTCAGTTGCGCCGACGCTGGGGTAGTCCAAATAAATTTTGGCTCCTTTGAGGCGGCGGTTCGGCCCTTTGACGTAAGCGTGAACCGTGCCGTGGTCGATGTGGACTTCGGCACCGAGGGCTTGCAAACCGCGAACGTGGAGTTCAACGGGTCGGGCACCGATGGCGCACCCACCGGGCAAGGGCACTTTGGCAAATCCCAAACGCGCTACCAGCGGCCCGATGATGAAGAAGCTCGCCCGCAGTTGGCTGACTAATTCGTAGGGGGCTTGAGCGTCTATGAGGTTGCTGGCGTTGATGTCTAAAACGTCCCCGTTCTGCTGTAATTTGACTCCTACAGCCGAGAGAATTTGCCCCATGCGGGCTACATCGACTAGACCGGGAACGTTGCGGAGACGGCAATCCTCTGGGCATAGCAGGGTTCCTGCCATGACTACTAAGGCCGAGTTTTTGGCACCGCTGATTTTGACGTGTCCTTTCAGGGGTTCGCGACCCCAAATTTGTAATACTTGTTGGTCGCTTTCAGGTGAAGCTGGCAGGTTAGATGAGTTCTGAGCTGGTGTAATGGGTTTGCCCTCCATAATGCGCTTCGTTACTTTATACATTATTAATTTTGGTTCGATTTTACCGGAAAGTTTTTATATGTCTAGGGGTAACATTAGCAATTCCGGGAATTATATTTGCCAGCACTCATACAGTGCAAGGCTTTCAGGTTTAATGGCACAAATAAAGTCGCTCAAGTCTCATGGAGTTATTTGTATCAAAATTTACGTTCATTTGTAGCGATCGCTCGGCTCACAGATGTTGTACCTTTGTCAACGAACTTTTTAAGTAAAAGCCGGCTGGGTTGTTGACAAAGTTGTAAGATATCGGTTCGATCGACAATGCCGGAAAGTTCACACATTGTCGATCGCCCCATTGCCTGTGCTACCCTGTGACAACAACCTAGAGCCAAAGCTACTCCTAGCACATGGTTCACATTAAACGGATCGAACTGACTAACTTTAAATCTTTTGGCGGCACGACGGCCATTCCCGTGCTGCCCGGTTTTACTGTGGTTTCCGGGCCCAACGGTTCTGGGAAGTCCAACATCCTCGACGCTTTGCTGTTTTGTCTCGGACTTTCGAGTTCTAAGGGAATGCGGGCTGAACGTTTACCGGATTTGGTGAACAGCGCCCAAAACAAACGCGGTACGATCGAAGCTAGTGTGACTGCGACTTTTGCACTGGAAGATGTGGGGGAGGAATGGTTCGCCCAGGATGAAGATGAGGATGAAATCTCAGAAACTCAAGAGAGTAACGAACAACTATCTGCTGCTAATCCACAATCGGCTGAGTTATCTGTGGAAGCAGAAGATATAGAAGCAATCGAAATTACAGAAACTGAAAACAACAACGGACAATCATCCAATCGAAAATCCAAAATCCAAAATCCAAAATCGGATGAGTTATCTGTTGAAGACGTAGAAGAGATTGAAATCGCAGCAACTCAAGACAACAACGGACAACTACTCGCTACTAATAAAAAATCCAAAATCCAAAATCTAAAATCGGATGAGTGGAGTGTGACGCGGAAACTTCGAGTCACTCGCCAAGGTACTTACACTTCAACTTATTACATTAACGGCCAACCTTGCACGCTGACTCAACTTCACGAACAACTCAACCGCTTGCGAATTTATCCCGAAGGCTATAACGTCGTGCTGCAAGGAGACGTTACGAGCATTATTTCAATGAATTCTAAGGAACGCAGAGAAATCATTGACGAATTAGCTGGGGTGGCTCAGTTCGATCGCAAAATCACCTTAGCTAGGCAGAAGTTAGATGAAGTTAAGGAGGTGGAAGAACGCAGCCGGATTGTGGAAAAAGAGCTGATTTCTCAGCGCGATAGACTGGCTTCCGATCGCACAAAAGCGGAAAAATATCAAAAGCTGCGGGCGGAATTTCAAGAAAAGTCGCAGTGGGAAATTGTGCTGAAATTCCGCCAGTTGCAAAAGCAAGAATGGAAACTGCGCGAACAAATCGAAGCGGGCGATCGCACTTCTGCATCTCTCACCGAACAACTGCAAACAATTAGCACCCAAATTCAAGAAGCAACCGCCGAACTTGATGCGCTGAATGCCCGCGTTAAAGCTTTGGGAGAGTCGGAATTGTTGGCTTTGCAAGCCACGATTGCGACTCAGGAAGCGGAACGGCGACAACTGCAAAACCGCAAACAGGATTTGGAAAAAACTGCTGGGCAAATGGCGGCTAATATAGCACAAACCGAGCAAGAAGTTCGGCAATTCCGGCAAAGTTTGGAGCAAATTGAGATTGAAATATCTTATGTTAAGTCTCAAACAGGAAGTTTGCAGGAACAGCGGGATGCAGCCCAGCAAAGTTTAGATGAAAGTCGGGAAGTTGCAAATGCGATCGCCTCTACGGCAGAAGTTTGGGTACAGCAGCAAACGGAACTGCACCGCCAAATCGAAACAATTCAACAAACTTTAGAACCACAGCGTACAGAACAAGCTACCATTGGCGAAAGAGCCGATCGCCTGGAAAGCCAAATTCAAGAACAAAACCAATCGCTGCAAGTATTGGAACAGGAAATTGCAGCGAAAAAAGAGCAGCAATCTCGCCTTGTGGAAACCAAAGGCGTTGCATCTTTGCAAGTAGAATCGCTGAATCAGATTTTAGTCGAAGCCGAACAAGAATTGCAACTGCAACAGGAAACTCAAACTCGTTTGTTGGAAGAACAGCGGGAAAGACAGCGCAAATTAGACAAACTAGAAGTGCAGTTTCAAGCACTGCAAGAAGCGACGGGAACGTTTACTGCAAAAATTGTCGCGCAAAGCGGAATTGGCGGAGTTTGTGGCTTGGTGGCTCAACTCGGCAGGGTGGAACCGCGCTATCAGTTGGCGCTGGAAATAGCGGCGGGCGGGCGCATGGGAAATATGGTGGTGGAAGATGACAGCGTGGCTGCTGCTGCGATCGAATTGTTGAAACAAAAACGGGCGGGAAGGATGACGTTTTTGCCTTTGAATAAGATTAGGGGCGGCAGGTATTCGGTGAATGAAAATTTGCGCCGCGCGGCTGGATTTGTGGATGCGGCTGTGAATTTAATTGATTGCGATTCTCGGTATCAGGAAATTTTTGCTTACGTTTTTGGCAATACGGTTGTGTTTAGTAACCTCAGCGACGCCCGCCGCTATTTGGGACAGTACCGGATTGTCACTTTGGACGGGGAAATTTTGGAAACTAGCGGGGCGATGACTGGGGGAAGTTCTACTAATAGATCTACCTTACATTTTGGCACGGTTGAGGCTAGTGAGGCTGCTATTGAAGCGCGGACGATCGCCTCTTTGCAAGAAAGGTTGGAGGAAATTGAGCGGATTTTGGAACGGTGCAAAATTGCGATCGATCGCGCTTCTGTTGCTGTCAAAACTCGCAGCCAAGAATTGATGGAAGCGAAACAGAATTTGCGCGAAAATCAGTTGCGTTTGGAACAGTTGGATTCAGAAAGTAAGAATTTGCAAGCGCAACAGGAACAAGTGCGATCGCAAATTGCGAAAAATACACAGGAATTAACTAATTCGCGATCGAGATTGCAGTTGCTGGAACGAGAATTGCCCGCACAGGAAACTCAATTGCAGCAATACCGCCAAACTTTGGCGCAGTTGGAAGAGTCGAACAGTCACAGCGAATGGCAGCAAATGCAATCGAGTTTGCGAGCTCTAGAAGCGCAACTGCAAGAGCGAGAATTGGCTCTGAGAAACGTCCAGCAGCGCCTTGTAGACTTGGAAAATCAATTCGGACGTTTGGAAGACAAAATTAAGGAAGGCAGCGAGAAATTGCAGGAATGGCAAGTGCAGCAAAATGCGGGGGCGGATGCACTCGATCACATTGTTTCGCAGCAGTTAGAACTCGATGAACAAATTGCTGCTGCTAAGGCGGCTTTGGGGGAAATTGAGGAAAAATTGGGCGTGCAGAAGGGAGAGCGTGATCGGGCGGAATCTCAACTGCGAGAACAGCATTTAGCCAAACAACAGTTACAATGGCAGTTGCAAAAACTCCACGAAACCCAGCAAGAACGCCGGGAACAATTAGCCGCAATCCGTACTCTATTGGAAACGCAGCGGGCGGAAATGCCCGACCCCGTGCCGTCGATTCCTGAAAATGTCGAGAAAGCCAATTTGACGGAATTGCAGCAAGAAGTAAAGGCGATCGCCAAACGCATTCAAGCTTTAGAACCAGTCAATATGCTAGCCTTGGAAGAGTACAACCGCACTCAAGAACGCCTTCAAGAATTGAGTCAAAAATTGACGACATTGGAAGGAGAACGCACTGAACTGCTGTTGAGAATCGAAAATTTTACCACACTCAGGCGGCGTGCTTTTAAAGAAGCTTTCGACGCGGTTAACGAGAACTTCCAGACTATCTTTGCGGAACTTTCCGAAGGCGATGGCTATCTCCAGCTAGATGACCAGGAAGACCCCTTCAGCAGTGGCTTGAATTTGGTGGCTCACCCGAAGGGCAAACCCGTACAGCGGCTGGCTTCCATGTCTGGAGGCGAAAAGTCGTTGACGGCGCTGAGTTTTATTTTTGCGCTGCAACGCTACCGCCCGTCTACGTTCTACGCTTTTGATGAAGTGGATATGTTTCTGGATGGGGCAAATGTTGAGCGATTGGCTAGAATGATAAAGCGACAGTCTGAACAAGCCCAGTTTATTGTTGTGAGTTTGCGGCGACCTATGATTCAATCGGCTGAGCGTACAATTGGGGTTACTCAAGCGCGGGGAGCTTATACTCAAGTCATAGGACTGAAGTTGTAGTCCCGGAGTCTCTGTTAACGATCGTGTTGAGTGATATATGTACTTAATAAATCAGGATTAAACTTACAATGACATCCGAACAAATCTGCCAACGCTCCGACATTCTAGGCACTCAGGTCATCACCCGCGACAGAGGTAAACGCTTGGGGGTGGTTAGTCAATTGTGGGTGGACATCGATCGGCGGGAAGTTGTGGCGATCGGTCTGCGAGATAATATATTTGCGGTCGCTGGAATGCCGAGGTTTATGTTTCTCAGCAATGTTAGTGAAATCGGCGACGTGCTGTTGGTGGAAGATGAGAGCGCGATCGAAGATGATGTTGATGTTGAAGTCTACAGCATTTTGATTAACAGCGAAGTTATTACCGAAACCGGCGAACTTTTAGGTAGGGTGCGGGGCTTTAGGTTCGACCCCGAAGACGGTAAGTTAGTTTCTATAATTATCGCTTCCTTGGGAATCCCCCAAATCCCCGACCAAGTTCTCAGTACCTACGAGCTAGGGATTGAGGAAATTGTCAGCAGCGGCCCGAATCGCTTGATTGTGTTTGAAGGTTCCGAGGAAAGGCTCAGGCAGCTTAGTGTGGGTTTGCTAGAGCGCGTCGGTTTGGGCCAAGCACCTTGGGAACGAGAAGAGGACGAGCAAGGTTATTATCCGAAACCCGTGGCTACAGGAAATCAATTGGGCCCGGGCGTGCGGATACCTGCACCGGAAATGCGGAGCCGGGTAGCCGCGCCTGCGGTGGAGGAAGTTCCTTGGGACGAGGATTCGCAGTGGAAACGACCGCCGGTGCGACAACAGCAGCAGCAGATGCGCGCGGTGCAGCCTGAGCCGATAGACGATTACGAGGATTACGAAGAGGATAATTGGGGTGGCGAGGAGGACGATTACGAGGAGGAGTACGAGGTGAAGCCGCAGTACACTCGCTCTGAGAGTTTTCGCCCGAAGGAGCCGGTGGTGGAGTACGAGTACGAGGATGATGTGGAGGCGGATGCTTGGGCTGACGATGAGGCGCCGAAGCCTTACCAGGCTCCTCGGGTGAATATCCCTGAGAAAACTAAGACTCCTGAGTACGAGGAGGAGGCTGGTTATTAGAAATTAATCAATTAGCTCAAACCAATATTTTGCACTCTTCTTAAGAACGGGCAAGAAGCCCGTTCCACAATCAAGTTTATTTTTTGTGGAACGGGCTTCTTTCTAGCCCGTTGCGGATGTCAAGAATAGGCTTTCCGGCTTGTTCCACAATAAAATTGATCTCTTCTTGTGGAACAGGCCGGAAAGCCTGTTCCTAAACAAGTAATTGAGAATGGTGCAGGATCTCAGTTTAAACCAATATTTTGTAGGCAGGGGTTTTACGAATAATATTTAATTCTGGCAAACAATCGAATGGGGTAGATTGGGGGATGCAGTAAAGGCGCTAAATCTAATTAAATTAGATCCCTGAACTAGATAATACTCGCATGGAAGTTTACTATACTTTGGCTGACATTTCATATTATGTTAAGGATCGAAAAAGATTTTGCTAAAAATGTTGCTTTCAGATTAATAACATATCTAATTTTTCCAATTTTTTTATCCACCACCACGGCTGAAATTGTCTTGCGAGTTGCGGGATACAAACCCTGGCAAATAGAAAATGTTGATGTTGCGGTCGAACCCAAAGGTAACTTTTTCACCAAAGACTCGGAGCTCGGCTACAAGCATTTGCCTGGTAAATTCAAGGTGATACTTAACGGTAATTACTCATTTAATGCAACTCATCTCACTAATAGTTTAAGAATAACACATCCCCTCAATACTTACAATCAATCCTCAAAAAAGCCAGAAATTTGGATATTTGGCTGTTCTTTTACCTACGGTTGGTCATTGAATGACAGCGAAACTTATCCTTGGTTGCTGCAAGAGAAATTACCCAAATATGAAATAGTGAATTTCGGCGTTAACGGCTACGGCACGCTGCACTCGTTGATTCAATTCAAAGAAGCGCTCAAACAAGGAAATAAACCCAAAGTTGCGGTGATTGCTTATGCGGGATTTCATGACCGCCGCAATACTTTGTTAAGGGCGAGAAGAAAGCAAATGGCTGCTTGGAATAAACTGGGTATTTTATTCCAGCCCGATGCTAGGCTGAATGGAGAAAATAATTTTACCTACAGCATGGCTAAACTTGAATATCGCGAGTTCCCCCTGATGCGGGTTTCTGCATTAAGCCATTTTTTGGAGGTTAATTACAATCAATTTGAAGAGGGATTGTACAAAAGTCACGAGGTTTCTAAGGCAATTATTGAAGAGTTTAACCGTGTGGCTGAGGCTAATGGTGTTAAGTTAGTTGTGGCGGGAATTAATACAGGTTCTGCTAAGATGTTGGAGGAGTTAAGTCAGGAGGGAATTGCTACGGCGGATATTTCGGTTGATTTGAAAATACCTGCCAATAATAATTTACCTCATGACCTTCATCCAAGTGCGATCGCGAATCGGCAATATGCAGAAAAGCTGGAGTTTTTTTTGCAACGTGCTGTTTTAAAGTAAGTTAACGAACCGCGAAGGCGCGAAGGGCGCGAAGGAAGAGATAAAGAGGAAGTTGAGGAGTTATTTAGGGTTGCTAGACTGATGGGATTATTTGATTGGGTTTCTTTTAAATTGCCTCGCAAGTTTCTGATTGATGGGTTTTTATTGTTGTTAGTTGTTCTCGTCACAGTGGCAGTAACATCAATCTATGTATCCAGCGAACATACTTTCTATTGGTGGGATTACGCGGGATACAATACCGCTACAGTCAACACGGCAAATTTATTTCGAGACTCGCCAGATAAAGCATGGCGGGGAGTTATAGAATCGCTATCTAAGGAAAAAAACCTGTTAATTTCTCTGCCGTTAGTGCCGTTTATTCTCTTATTTGGCGAGTCTCGGTTGAGTTATATTCTCAGCGTATCCCTGATTTATGTAGTGCCGTTGCGCCTGTTGCTGGGGGCAATTTCGGCAAAGCTAATTCCAGTTTATCCCCGCCGGGTATTTTGGTCAACTGTGCTGCTGAGTTTATTAATTCCGATGAGTTGGATACCGACTCTGCGGGGATATTTGGATACTGGCGGCTGTGTGTTTGTAGCCTTGGCAATTTGGCTTTATTTGCAGGATGTTAAGCTAAAATCTTGGTGGAAAATCCCGTTAATTGGGTTTTTTCTGGCGGGGGCGATTCTGTTGCGGCGCCATTTTGCTTATAGTGCGATCGCATTTTTTGGTGCCGCGACTTTACAGGCTTTCATCGAGTTTATTGTACTAATATACCGTAGGGAAACGGCATTGTCGTCTCCAAAAGACAAGGACGTTGCAGTGCCGTTTGCCTACAGATGCTTGTTTGAATCCTGTGTAAAATTGGGTTTGATAGCTGTAACTAGCTTGACTATTTTAATGTTGGTAGCGGGAGATTTTACTCGCAGTGCTCTGACGGTTGACTACCGCAATTTGTATGTCGCTTGGAGTTTGCCTGTAAATGATATTTTAACTCGTTATGCGGATTTTTACGGTTTGGGAACTTGGCTGCTGGTACTGATTGGTTTTTCTGCGGGAATTCTCACCCGAACCCTGGTACCGGCGGCGGCTATTTTTGTTTCGTTGTTTGGGGTTTTGTCGCTGATTGAATGGCTGTTAGTTTTGCGTTACGGCTACTTGCACTATACAATTCATCTTACACCGATCGCACTTTTAGGACTATCCACATTTTTCTGGACAACTTGGCTGACACTCAAGAGAAAAGTCCGGTATTTCATGCTGGGCGCGGCGGGTTTGTACCTGGTTTTGAATGCCGCAGTCGGGTTAATTCCTCTCAAAATTGATTTGTCAAGACTGTTTATGGCTAATTTTCCGCCGTTAGTGCGATCGGACTACGGCGAAGTTGTAAAATTAGTAGAGTTTCTGCGAAAATTAGCACCCAACGAAGAACCGATTTATATTGTCGGTGCTTCTAACAATTTCAATGCTAACATCCTCAGACAAGCCAACCGAAAATTAAACCCGCCGGAGGGCTGGTGGAAATTAAATACAATCGGGAGGCCGCAAATTGACTCACGCGATACTTACCCGCTACCGGAGTTGTTGCAGGCACAATATGCG
The DNA here is from genome assembly GCF_036701485.1 of Microcoleus sp. Pol11C3. Taxonomy (NCBI): domain Bacteria; kingdom Bacillati; phylum Cyanobacteriota; class Cyanophyceae; order Oscillatoriales; family Microcoleaceae; genus Microcoleus; species Microcoleus sp. Pol11C3. The sequence continues at coordinate 165,450 of NZ_JAUBQW010000001.1, forward strand.
GTGGTTGCTGTACCTTTTCAGCAGGTGTTACCGACGGACGAACAAGTTTTGCGATCGCACGAACAAGATGTTGTTAAAGTTGTGTACGATGCCTTTACTCAAAACTGGGAAATTGCCCGCGATTTCCAATTGCTACCGGAACAGTTTAAGCTAGAAAACGGCGTGACTGTCAGCGTTTACCGGAGGGTGCGGCCGACTGATACAGCAACGGCAGTTAGGACTATGGAGGCGATGCAGCGGCAAATAGGCGATCGACCTGGCACGCAGTTAGATTGGATTAGTTTGCATCAATCAATCTACACAAGTGCCAATTATTCAGTCAGTCAAGAATCGGATAACCTATATAATATTGTAACTCATCCAATTAACAACAGCAAGAAACTCGATACATCTTTCCTGTATTTAGGTGCCATCTCAGACAAAGCAAAAGTTACCGGCAAACTCAATTTACCTAACAAACAATGTCCGGGAATTGCCCTGCGCTTGACTTTGTGGGACAAGCAAGGTAAATTAGTAGACTCAGCAGAGATGGCTTATAGTCAAAAAAGTGCGATCATCGGCTTAAATCTATTAGTTGAGGGCAAAAATCCCATGTATCTGCTGCTTGAGGTATTGAGTAGCAGCAAACAGGATTTAACAAAGCAATGCCAACTGGAGATTAACAATTTGGCTGTGCGTAGGTAAGTGGAAGCATCCATGCAGAAACATCAAAAATCCAACTGGTATTTTAATCTATCTCTCTATACTTTTGTAATCATCGGTTCCCTGATGGCTACAGGCTATATTTTCCCCATTGGAGGCAATTTCCCCGAAGTGCCACCCATTCAATTTATGTTAAATCCTGAACTATACAAAAATGACTATTACGTTCAGGAAATGGTTAAGTTTAATCCCAGATATTACTATTATTATATTATTTATTTGCTCGCAAACTTAGGAACAAGCATTCCCCTAGCGCATTTTATTTATCAATTCCTATCCTTCGGTTCATTTATCCTAGCTTGCTACGCAATTATCAATATCTATACTAATTCCAAACTGCCTGCCGCAGCGATGGCTTTTTTATGTATAGCCGCTTCATTTACAGATGTTGGTAACACCCTAATATTTTCCACTAAATCAGTACCCAGTACCTTCGCTATGGCCTTCGCAGTCTGGGGAATTTACTTTAGTTTGCGCCAAAAATGGCTGATCGGATATTTCTGTTTTGGACTGGGTTGTTTGCTGCAATTTTTAGTTGGTTTGTTGCCCGGATTGATGATGCTTCCTGTTTTATTTATTGAATCTGTAAGACAGCGGAAGTTTAAAACATTGATTTTGGCGATCGCACTTTTAGCAGCAATGGCAAGTATCGTTTACGTACCGATGTTATTAACAGGTACTACCAGCACTCACACTATCGACAACGCCCAGTTTGTCTACATTCACGCCAAAGTCCGCAACCCCCACCACATCCTCCCGTCAAATTGGGATTTGGGGAATTGGTTGAACTTTATATGTTTCATAATGGGTGGCTTGCTGTGCATCAAAAATGCCGAATTATTGCGAAAAGAAGACAAGGTTAATTTTTATGTAATTGTTGGCACATCAATTTTTGCACTGTTTCTAAATTACATATTTGTAGAAGTTTATCCTTTGGCTTTTATCGCCAAACTACAGTTAGCTAGAACCGTACCTTTTGCTCAATTAATCATATTTATTGCTGTTTGTTTGACAATTGATCTACTTTACAGAGAAAAACAAATAGCTATTAGCTTGTTGCTGTTAGTTGTACTAACTTTGCCTTTTAGGGGTATCATTTTCCTAGGCTTATCAGTTTGGCAAACAAAAAAATACGTATTTCCCAAACGATATAATATATTGTTGTGGATTTTAGCAGTAGGAACGGTAATTTTCAGCTTGATATATCCGGTGACTGATTCATGGGAAATAATGGGCGATCACCTAATTAGCATTCCCATCCTTTTCTCAATCCTCGCTTTCCCATTCATTTTAGAAAAAACCTCCCTAACTACATCTATAAAACAGACTCTAACTCACACATTAGCCTTAATAACTACCGCCACCTTAGTTTTTGGAATAGCAGGAATTCTGCCCAAACCTATATTAAATGTATTTCAAACAAGAGTTAATATCAATGCGGTTCCCAGAGACGACTTAAGCAAATTAGCTGTGCGATTTTCGCAAAGTAGTAGCCGCGATTCACTCGTATTAATTCCCCCCTCAGTTACCAGCTTCCAGTTTTTCTCCGAAAGAGCGATTGTCGTAAACTTCAAGAACTTTCCCTTTACCGAAAAAGGCATCCAAGAATGGCAAACTCGCATGGAAGCTGTTTTAGGAATTCCCTTAAACCCGCAAATGATTTGGGGAGGAAATGACTTCTTCATCCGACGCAGCAGTGCGGATTTAGTCAAAGTAGCCCGAAACTATCATGCCGATTATATCCTGACTCGCAGCGATTGGCATCCAAATATTGACGGAGAAATAGTAGATCAAGAAGGCAAATGGATACTGTTTAAAATTAGATAATAGGTAATTGGTAAAACTTGTTAAATCCAAATATGACTTTTATCTTAGTCTGCGGATGCAGACTTTGCTTGTATAGAAGCAATTTCAAGATCCGATTTATCTGCGTTAATCAGCATTAATCAGCCTTAATCTGCGGTTAAATATCAAAACCCGAATCATCAATAATTTCGCTAATTTGCTTGTCCACATAATCAGCATCCACATTCCGCGCCATCAATTCAGCTAAAATCCCCAAAGAAATCAACTGCACCGACAGAATTGTACACAAAATCCCAAAAAATAACAAAGGTCGATTCCCGATAGGGCCAAAATTCATCCCCGCCAAATTCAGAAACCAAATAACTATCAAATAACTCAGCGAAACCGTTCCCACCAAGCCAAAACACAATCCCAAACCCCCAAACAAATGACCCGGTTTGTGCAAATACTGCGTCGTGGCTAACACCGTCAACAAATCAATAAAACCCCGTGCATAGCGTTCCCAACCGTAATTCGATTTACCATGTTTTCGCGGATGGTGTTCCACAACTACTTCGCCAATTTTAAATCCTAAATTGTTTGCTAAAGCCGGAATGTAGCGGTGTAATTCCCCGTACAATTTAATCGACTGTAAAACTTCCCTACGATAAGCTTTAAAACCGCAATTCATATCGTGCATTTGCACCCCAGTCAGCAAACACGCAACGGCATTAAACAGCTTGGAAGGTAAAGTTTTAGAAAGCGGGTCGTTCCGCTGTTTTCGCCAACCAGAAACTAAATCAAATCCCGATTCTAAATGATGTAAAAACTTGGGAATTTCAGCGGGGTCATCCTGAAGGTCAGCATCGAGAGTAAAGATAATTATCCCTGCTGCATTGCGAAATCCTGCTGAAAGTGCGGCGGATTTGCCAAAGTTGCGGCGCATTTTAATGGCTTTAATTAGTGTGGGATGTAGGCTGGCTAAATCGGCGATTTCTTGCCACGAATAATCGCGGCTACCGTCATCTATGAAAATGACTTCGTAACTGTCAATTTCTGTTTGAAACATGACAAGTTGGATTTTTTCAAACAGTAATTTGAGGGTGGCTTCTTCGTTGTGAACTGGGATTACGAAGCTGAGGTGTTTTGGCATAGGGCTATTCTATTTCATTAGTGTTGTAAATGAGATTTTTTTATTAACCGCAGAGGGCGCAGAGGGCGCAGAGGAGGAGAAAGAGAGGTTTTTTAGTTTTTATTGATAACTTGGGAGTTCCGCAAAGCTATCCAACCTTCGCGGTTTTTAAATGAGGCATAAGCTGTCAATAATTTATCTGTTGGGTATGTTTGAATGTATCCTCTCCAAGCGGCGAATTCGTAGGAATAGCCAAACAGTTTAACTAAATCAGGGCGCGGAAATCCTGACATGGCGAAACCTCGAACGACATTTTCTTGGTTGAGAATAGCAATACATTTTACATTGTTTTCGGGGTCTCCTACCCAGCCAATTACTCTCGCTGCTGTTGGTGCAAGTTTGGTGGCTGTATCAAAAAATCCGGGTACTCCGTCTTTGGGCGCTGACAGTAAATTTGGGTCGATTTTTGTGTCTAATGCTGCACAGAAATTGTGTTTTTTGATGTCTCGGTTAAATGGCACTAAATTGTTAGTTTTTAAGGCGTCGATTAATCCGATAAAAGCGGCTGGTTTGTTGCCTACGCGGTCTTTAATGAGCGTTACGTCGGTGATGCCTAATTGGAGTGATAATGCTACTAAGGGTTGATAGGTTGCTCTGCGGGCGATCGCCATTGCAGTTTCGCCTCCCACCCCGTACATTAAAATAATCGCGACTGTGGCGACTGCAAACAGCGGTGTCAGCCAACGCCCTTGAATTCTTGGTGTTGGCTGCCACTCGCGCACCCACAATACTGTCAGCACAATTGTGCTCATCCAAAACAAAGCTGGGAGTGTCGCATAGCGGGAAGCAGTAGCCTGTTCGACGCCAAATCCCGATCGACTAACCGCAGCCATTAACGCCGTTTGCAGCGCGTAAAGTTGGATTGATAGCCAAGGCAGCCAATCCGGGCTATCGACCTTTTTTACAAATAGCCAATAACTCACAAAACCCGTCGCTGCAATCAAACCAATTATACCAATAATTGAAGCAACAATAATATTTTCGCTAAATATTCCGCCGAGATAAGTGGGAATATATTCGAGAGCTTTGAGCGGGTTAATCTTAGTTAAAGAAGGGTGATAAGATGGAGTTTTATAAGTTAAAAAATAAATGCCTATCACTGCAATCGAAGCAATGAAATACAAATAAGTTATTCGCCGAGGAAACCGCAGCACAACAGCAGCAGCACACAATATCGGCCACAAAGCTAAAGCAGTGCTGTAACTAATACAGCCTAAAACGCCAAAAACAATGCTGCCAATTACCCAACCATTCCGTAGGGGCGGTGCCCCCGTGCCCGCCCCCGGTGTACCAAAAAAAGTCACATAAGATTGCAAACAAAATATCGAACAAATCACAAATAAATTAGCAATTATCCAGTGAACGCCGCTGAATCCCCGCATCCAATTGTGAGCCGCCGCCGGAGTAAAATTAAAAATAGAAATGCAAAGGAGTAGCGAGATAAATAGCAGGGGAAAACGCCTCAATTTTAACGGCAGCAGAGCAATTAATACGTGACACTGAATCCAAGCCAAGAACCAGGTCACTAAACATAAACCAATATTTGAACCTTGGGTGACAACTATATTCAAGCCATAAATAATTGCCGGAATCAAGACAAAATGCTCGTTCGCCCGAAATATCCAATTAAAAGGATTTGTAGAGAAACCGTCTACTGAATAAAAATTCCACGTCATCCACCAATAATCAAAATTAGACAAGTCTCCCGCTTGGGATATCAGGTACAAAATATATGACGCTGGTATTAGAATGCCGAAAACTGATGCGGCAATTAAAATATATGGTTGCTTGACTTTCATGGATTCCGACATGGGGAGATTTTTAATTGGTAAGGGCGGGTTTAGGCGAGAAACTTTGCATATAACAGGTAACTCATCAACAAAACCCGCCCTCGCGTTTTGAGTTTTCCTGTTGAACCAGAAACCCGGTTTCTTCCTGTCTGTCTAGTCGTCAAACCAAAGATGGCGCGCTGAAACCGGGTTTCTTTCTATCGGTAAGTCTTATTTCATTTCACTTCTCTTGCCAGCATTTGTCTGAGCCCTTGCCGCCAGTGGGGAGGATGCGTGCCTAGAAGTGCTGATATTTTTACCGTAGAGAGGACAGAAAAAGCGGGACGTTTTGCGGGTGTCGGATATTCGGAGGTGGTGATGGGAATTACGCGCTGAACTTTTAGGGGAAGGTCGAGTTTTGCTGCTTCCTCAAAAATGGCGATCGCAAAATCGTACCAACTACAAACGCCACTGTTAGTGTACTGGTAAGTCCCAAAAGTTTCTGGTTCAAGCAGAGGAATAATTTGCGAAATTGCCTCCGCTAAATCCCCAGTCCAAGTAGGACTTCCGATCTGATCGGCTACTACTCGAATTTCTTCCCTTTCCTTTCCCAACCTCAGCATGGTTTTGACAAAATTACCTTTGCCGCCGTTGCCGTAAACCCACGCGGTTCTAATAATAATATGTCGGTTTCCCGCTTTCCGAATTGCTTCCTCGCCTGCTAATTTCGACTTGCCGTAAGTTCCCAGCGGGTTTGTAGAATCTGTTTCCTGATAAGCAGAACCGTGGCTGCCGTCAAATACATAATCAGTAGAAAAGTGAATCAAACTTGCTCCCAGTTTTTCGCATTCTTCTGCGAGAATTCCGGGTGCAATACCGTTGACTGCGTTTGCTAATTCCGGTTCGCTTTCCGCTTTGTCTACCGCAGTATAAGCACCCGCATTGACGACTAAATTCGGTTGAACTTCAGCCATTGCCTGACGGATGCTTTCCGGTTGAGATAAATCGAGGCGAGTGCGATCGAACGCAATTACCTCTCCCCAAGATAATAAAATCGGCTGCAATTCTTGAGCTAGCTGTCCGCTGCCACCTGCGAGTAAAATTTTCATTGTTAAAAAACTTCAGCTTTTTTTAAGGTTTGTCCCGCTTGGTCTTTAGCTGATAAGATTGGTTGGGCACCATCTAGCGGCCAGTCGATCGCCAAATCGGGGTCATTCCACAGGATACACCGCTCGTGTGCCGGTGCATAATAATCTGTCGTTTTGTACAAAACTTCAGCCGTCTCCGAAACTACTAAAAAACCGTGAGCAAATCCCGCCGGCACCCAAAATTGCCGCTTATTTTCTGCACTCACCAAACACCCCACCCACTTTCCGAAAGTCGGCGAACTTTGTCTAATATCCACCGCTACATCAAATATTTCGCCAGCAACTACCCGCAGCAATTTTCCTTGAGGCTGCTGCATTTGGTAGTGCAAACCGCGCAACACATTTTTAGAGGATTTGGAATGATTGTCTTGAACAAATGCTGCCGTCACACCTGTTTTTTCGACAAAAGCTCGGTGATTGAAACTCTCAAAAAAGAAACCGCGATCGTCTCCGAAAATTTTAGGCTCAATTATCAAAACTTCGGGAATTTCGGTAGATATAACATTCATAGTTAGCAGTGAAAGTGATAAACTCATACTCAGTCTATGCTATTTTACTATGAAAGCTGACGCATATCTCAAAAAATTGTACGGCAATCGATTTGATTCCCGACAGATACAAGCTAAGATTGCACTCTGGAAAGTTTTAATTGACGATTTTTTGCAAAATTATGTTCCTCCCGAATCCGCGATTTTAGATATTGGCGGCGGTTACTGCGAGTTTATTAATCAAATTAGGGCTGAGAAAAAATGTTTAATTGACCTCAATCCCGATTCAAAGTTATTTGCTAATGCTGAGGTGAAGGTGCTTAATATTGATCTGTTAAATTTGGAGGATTACACCTCTTTTACCGAAGAGTTCGATCGCATTTTTATCTCAAATTTTTTTGAACACCTCCGCAACAAAGAGGAACTTTTAGAAATTATATCGTTTTGCTTTGATACTCTCAAGCCTAACGGTTCTCTGCTGGTCATTCAGCCTAATTTTAAATATTCCTATAAGGAATACTACGATTTTATCGACCATCAATTACCGATAACGCATTTATCGCTACAAGAGCTTTTACAAACTGTCGGGTTTGAAATTGACCTGATTGTACCGAGATTTTTACCATTTTCGACGAAAGGCAGACCGGCTTCGCCCTTGCTGTTAAAAGTTTATTTAAAATTGCCTTTTTTGTGGCAAATTTTGGGAGGGCAAATGTTTGTTAAAGCATCGAAGAATAGGAATTTATCCTAAATCAGGGCAAGAAACCTATAAAACTAGGCGGTTGAAACCTATCCTAGACAAACTTTCGTCACAGCAGAGGGGGACTAAAGAATAAAGTACGATCGCACTTTGTAAATGGCACTTTTAAGTGTTATCATAAAATTTACCAAGTAGCCAGCATTTCTGACTTTGCCACATTAGCCAGTATAAGACCTGTAGTTTTTCGCGTGCTTACTGCGGTCATAGCCCGTTCCAGTCGATACTCTAGTTCCTCAACCTTTTCCTGGATTTGTACCTTAAGTTTGTTAGCCATATTGGCTCTCCTCTACTTTTACCCTGTATTTAGTGTACCTTCATAGTGAATTGGTATAACAATGGTGAATTTATCTCAACATATACTCACCACTGATGAAAAGCGTTCAATAAGATGTGTTTCCCCTGCCCTTCGGGGTCTTTCAATTCTTGTTGTAATGAAGCCACTACTTTAACTAAAAATTTTTTGGGTATGCCAAAAAAGTGCCAATTTTTTAACAAATTTTTTATGCCACCCTCTTTATATTGAGAGAGGCAGCGATGAATTCTGGTTTCACTTTTGCCCAAAATTCCCGCTGGTTCTCGGACTGTTCCACTTGTTTTGACTGAAATAAATAAAGCATTTGAACTTTATATGCTAAAACTTTGTGTTATTGCATGATCTCTAGCCATACTTCTACAGATTCGGTAATCCTTATATGAGGATGGCCAGACATTTTAATTTTCTCCTTTACTTTTCATGTAAGTCTACCATAACTTAAAAAAAATGGTATTAGCTGTCACCCTATCCGTACAGAAAGTAAAACTCTTCCGGGGCACCCTACTTGCTACTTGCTAACTTCAAACGGCGTGTATTTCCCCCCCAAAGCTTCGACGATGGCGCGAGTATTAGCCGACATCATTTTCACATAAGAATCGCCCTCGCTTCCGGCAGCCCCGATCGAATCCGAATAAAGTTGCTGCGCCGCCAATTTCACCCCCGCTTCCTCCGCCACTGTTCTAATCAGTTGCGGGTTAATTGTAGTCTCCGCAAAAATAGCAGGAACTCCCGCAGATTTCACCGATTCTACTAACTTTTGCACCGTTTGAGCACTTGGCTGTTCCTCCGTACTAATCCCGATCAAACTGCCAGCACTTCCCAATCCGTAGGCGCGGCTGTAATATTGAAAAGCATCGTGAGTTGTTACTAATTGGCGCTTATTTTCGGGGATAGTTTTAATCTCTTGTGCAATCCAACTATCCAAGCGTTTTAACTCTTCAGTAAGTTTCACAGCATTCTGCGTAAACTTCTGCTTGTCTTCCGGCGATAGATCGATCAGCGCATCCCGAATTGCTTCTACCATTTGAATTACATTTTCCACATTTCCCCAAACGTGGGGATCGGGTACGGTATTGCCTTGTTTATTCATTAGCAAAGGCTTGACAACTTCCCCCACTGCTAATTTCCGCGCTTTAATTCCGGCGGCATTCATCATCCTAATTAATCCCGGTTCCAAGTTGTAACCGTTATACAAAATTAAGTTAGCTTTTTCTAAAGCTTGAGAATCTTTTGGCACGGGTTCGTAAACGTGAGGATCGGTTCCCGGCTGCAAAATTCCTGTTAGCTGAATTTCGCCGCCCGCTACTCGATCGGTCAAATCCTCAATAATTGTGCTGGTAGCAACTACCTTGGGTTTAGCATCTGCCTCTGGAGAGAGGCGATCGCCCTGGGTTTGAGCGCAACTAAATAAACCCACAGTCAAAATGCCGCAGGCAATAGTTCTAATCCAAAATACCTTGGACTTGTTCAATCCAGGGCGGGAGGTTTCAATCCCCGACTCACCGCTAAACTCTCCTTTATAGGATTGCTTCACAATTGCCGTCGGTTTTAATTCACATCTTGCACTCTTCTCCACCAGAGGCAAGATGCCTGTTTCACAATTATTCAATATTCTTGTGGGGTGGGTCAATAGCCCGCCCCGATCGCGATCGTTGAGAATGGTGGAAGATATAAGTTTTAACCTACTTGACATTTTCGCCACAAAACCTATGGTTTGAGGGGTTTCGAGCTTGCACTGTCGCATTATGTACCTCTCCTGCGTTCCAGATTATTCCTATTTACCGATGATTTCATATTCTTTTCATTTTTACAGTAAACTTAATAAAAAGGAGATAGAGTCACCGCAATGAATACCGCCGCCTTCCCCAACGAGAATCCTTGGTCTAAAATGGTTTGCCACCTCAAAGACAGCGCTACCGACACTGAAATTATCGCTGTTAAGCACTTAGCAGTAAACTACCGCACGGTAGAGGCACTCAGAGATATCAATCTTTGCGTCAAACCGGGAAGGCTGACGGGTATTATTGGCCCCAACGGTGCCGGCAAAAGCACGCTGATCAAAGCAATGTTGGGCTTAATTCCGGCAAATCGCGGCACTGTTACCTGGGGCGAAGAAGCGATCGCCGATCGACTCGAAACAGTAGCTTACGTGCCCCAGCGATCGCAAATTGACTGGAACTATCCCGCCACCGTTTGGGATGTCGTGATGATGGGAAGAGTCAGAAAAGCCGGATGGTTTCGCCGCTTCTCTGCAGCTAGCCGCCGCACCGCTGCCGATGCCTTAGAAAGAGTAGGCATGAGTGCTTACAAAGACAGACCGATCGGACAACTTTCCGGCGGACAGCAACAGCGAGTATTTCTAGCTAGAGCCTTAGCCCAAGAAGCTGCTATTTTCTGCTTTGATGAGCCGTTTGTCGGCGTTGACCAAAAAACTCAAAATATTATTTTTGACATTTTCCAGGAGCTAGCAAATGCCGGAAAAATTGTCTTAGTAGTCAACCACGACTTAGGCGAATCAATCACCAATTTTGACGATTTAATTTTGCTCAATACGGAATTGATTGCCGCTGGTTCCCGTCAAGAAGTGCTAACAAAAGAAAACCTTTACCGTGCTTACGGCGGACAAGTAATGTTCTTTGCCGGACAAGCTGCTTAATTAGCCAGCAGTCATTAATTTAGGAGTTACCCTTTTGAACTCGGTTTTTTTGATAATATTGGGTTTGGCAACGATAAATCTCGGATCAAACTCACATCTTGCACCATTCTCAAGAACAGGCAAGATGCCTGTTCCACAAAGAGTGAATCTTCTTGTGGAACAGGCATCTTGCCTGTTCATAAAAAGCTTATTGAGAATGGTGTAACATCTCGGATCAAACCGGGTTGCTTTGGTTGTTAGTCATTAGTTAACTGTGATTTGATAATTTTATGATACAAACCTTAATTGAGCCGTTGCAGTACGGATTCATGCAGCGATCGCTCGTAATTGCCATTCTCGTCGGCATCGTCTGCGCGATCGTCGGCAGCTACCTCATGGTACAGCGCTTGGCCTTGCTCGGAGACGCCATCAGCCACTCGGTTTTGCCCGGATTGGCGATCGCATTTATCCTCGGAGCAAACATTTTTATCGGCGCCTTTATTGCCGGAGTTTTGAGTACAGTAATCATAGCTTGGATCAAAGCTCGATCGACAATCAAAGAAGACGCGGCAATGGGCATCGTATTTTCCGCATTCTTCGCCCTCGGGATCACCCTAATTACGATCGTCCAAAAAGACAACAAAATCGACCTCAACCACTTTCTTTTCGGCAACATCCTCGGCGTTACTGTCGAAGATGCGATCGACACAGCCGTCATAGTCGCCGTAGTCTTATTAGTTGTAGTATTCTTTTACAAAGAACTGCTATTTTACACATTCGATCCATTAGGAGCCCAAGCAACAGGTTTGCCAGTAAACCTGCTCAACTTCGGACTGATGGTACTCATCGCCCTCACAATAGTTGCCAGCCTCAAAGCCGTGGGCGTAGTGCTAGTCTTGTCCCTCTTAATTACACCCGCAAGTACCGCCTACCTCCTAGTAACTCGCCTGCACCAAGTAATGATTTTAGGCGCAATAATCGGAGTTATTTCCAGCATTAGCGGAATGTATCTTAGTTACTTTTATAACTTACCATCCGGGCCCGCAATAGTTTTAGTTGCATCGGGATTATTTGTGCTATCATTGCTGTTCAGTCCCACTCAAGGAATCCTCACTCAACCCCGGACCAACTCCGGCCAACTTCCTCCAATATGGCGGGAATTAAAAAATTTAACCAAAGGCAGATAACAATTAACTTTCTAGTAACTCTTCAGCACCGCCCGTCCAATTTTCCCTAAAAATCTGCGTTAATCCCGTGCATCTGCGGTTCAAAAAAGCTTCTCCAATTAATCCGCCTAACTGCGAATCGCCGGCAGCATCTCGATGTTGTCAAAATGTTTTTTTTGTGTGAGTGCGAGAAAGCAAAAATGGGATGCTCCAGAATACCTCGATCGCAACTGCGAACTATTGCTCAAAACAACTGTACAATAACAAAAGTTAAATTTTCACGCAAACAGAGCTACTCAGTTAAAAAACATGACAGTCAAAGTAGGAGACACCGCCCCCGATTTTACCTTACCATCTCAAACTGGCACATCAGTCAGCCTCAAAGATTTTCGAGGTCAAAAAAACGTCATAGTCTACTTTTATCCCAAAGACGACACACCCGGATGTACGACTCAAGCTTGCGCTTTCCGAGATAGTTACGAAGTCTTCAAAGACGCAGGTGCAGAAGTAATTGGAATTAGCGACGATTCGCAACAATCGCACCAACAATTTGCCACCAAATATCAGCTACCCTTTACACTGCTGAGCGATACTGGCAACAAAGTGCGGCAATTATACGGAGTGCCAGCTACGCTGTGGATTATGCCTGGTAGAGTTACTTATGTCATTGACAAAGAAGGCGTTGTCAAGCATATTTTTGACTCGATGTTAGACTTCAAAGCACACGTTGCACAAGCGCTCAAAACTTTAGAAACCATCAAAAGTTAGATGGATTTGCTTAAATATATTGTTTGTAGTGAGGACGAAAGTCCTCATCCCTCATTGTCTAAAAAACAAGAAAAAACTAAATTCCTGACTGCGAACTAAGGGTTTTTAGTGAGAACGGAAATTCTAAGACTAGAGGTTTTCCCGTACCCAATTTTTAAAAGCTTGAATAGCCTGGGTTCTCCCAGCAACTTGACTCTGCTGGGTGTACTGATTCATCAGTTCAACAATTGGAATATTAGGGAAATTAGGACTCACATCAGACTCAATATATTGTTCGGCTTACAAGATGTTGATTTGTAGCCCTCGCCGTGCGTATCGCCAAAGTTCCGGTACTCCTAGAATTTGATAATTATCCAACTGCGTGCGAGAGGTGAGATCAATTTCTATAGCTAAATCTGGGGGTGGATCAACACTCATATCGAGGCGATTTTTACCGATAACGGCTGCTTGATTTTGAATGTAAAAACAGGTATCCGGTTCGACAGCCTAACTCCTGCGTTCATTTTTCAACGTTGTCCAACCTAACGACTCAAATGCTATTTGTCGTGCTTCCAACAAAATTTTTACCATGTCGCCAATAATTTCTTTGGCTTTTTCATGTTCCGGCAGAGGAACCATAATTTCTAACCGTCCGTTACTATAGGAAAGTCGGGAAGCACGACGTTCTCCCAATTCCGCCAAAATACTTTCAAATTGTTGCCAGTTAACATCCTCAACCAGTAATTGTTGACCCGGTTGAATCTTCAATTGTCTTAACTCCAATAGCATAATTGTTCATCCATTTTCTTTAGGAAATATCAGCAAAGTCCTTACTCCGAATCATTAGACTTCTTGCATAAATCTTTGATGGATAAGTCAACCGCAGATAGAATGCAGATAAACATAGATGGACGCAGATGATTTCAAGAAGAGCGAGTGAATGCAATGCAAGCGTATTGTCTAAAAAAACACGAAAAAACTAAAGTCCTTACTAAAAACTCGTGGTTCGTAGTAAGGACTTTAGTCCTGAATTGCTAGCGAATTGCCGCCATTAACAATTAGCACTCAGCAATTATCTAGCTTTTCGCAACACTCGATTTTTCCGATGTAGCGCTTTCGGCAGTTTTGCCATTTTTGCTATTACCGTTACCGTTGCTGTGGCGGGGTTGGATAACTCCATAGCCGCTGTGACTCTTGCGTTCGTAGAGCACGTTAATTTCGCCTGTTTCCGCATTACGGAACATATAGAAATCGTGATCAATAATCTGCAATTGTTCCAAAGCTTCTTGCACAGTCATTGGAGGCATGGCAAAATACTTAGTCCGCACCACCTCAGCAGGAAGTTCGGGAGTTCGATCGCCAATCAGATCCGCTACTACAGGATGTTCATCAACTACCGTAACCGTTTTGGCACTACTCTGGGTCTTGTTGTCGTGGCGTTTTTCCTTAAATTTCCGCAGTTGACGAGCTATCTTGTCGGCAACCAAATCGATGCTAGCATAAAGGCTTTCCGTGCTTTCCTCAGCCCGAATCACGCTACCGTTAGCATAAATTGTCACCTCAGCAGTCTGCTTAGGATTGATCCTGGGGTTACGAGCCACCGATAGATGTATGTCCACTTCCGTAGTCAAAGTTTGAAAATGGCTAACTGCCTTTTCCACCTTTTGATTGACGTACTCGCGAATCGCATCGGTGATTTCTATATTCTTACCCTGGATAACAAGCTTCATAGAGCTCCCTCCCTTCTGTAACGTGGGTATATTTTAAACAGTAGCACTATGTATTCTGGAAAACACTTATCTTCCAAATCTTTTATTATATGTTGACAATTCTTGATTTAAGCTGCGCCAATATTCCGTAAATACACTCTTGATTTTTTTCATGATTTCTCCTCTCATCCCTCAACAGCTAAATGCACAACCCTGCTTACTCCTCAATTGGGGACAAGTACCCTACTCCCAAGCTTGGGAAGTCCAGCAAAAACTCGTGCAAGAGCGCCGGGAAAACCCAGATTTGCCAGATGTGCTGATTTTGGTGGAACATCCGCCTGTGTACACTTTGGGACAGGGCGCGAAGTTGGAATTTCTGAAATTTGACAGCGAAACTCAGCCGGAATTGCACCGAGTTGAGCGGGGCGGCGAGGTGACTTACCACTGTCCGGGCCAATTGGTGGGCTATCCGATTTTAAATTTGCGCCGCCACCAGCAAGATTTGCACTGGTATTTGCGGCAGTTGGAGGAAGTGCTGCTGGGGGTGTTGGAAGTTTGCGGGTTGAAGGGTTCGCGGGTTCCCGGTATGACTGGAGTTTGGGTGGATGGGTGCAAGGTAGGTGCGATCGGCATTAAAGTCAGCCGCTGGATTACGATGCACGGTTTTGCTTTAAATGTTTGTCCGGATCTCGCCGGTTTTGGGCAAATTGTACCTTGCGGGATTCCCGATCGACCTGTTGGGAGTTTAGAGCAGTTTATCCCGGGAATTGAGGTCGATCGAGTGCAATCGATCCTTGTCGCTGAGTTTGCTCGCGTTTTTGCAGTGGAAATTGTGCGATCGAATGTGTAGGGTGCGTCGCTGTCAACCTTACGACTAACGATCGCAGTCGGTTTTTTAAGTGCGATCGGGATTGTCTTCCTCATACACCATTAAATCTCCCGGTTGGCAGTTTAGTGCTTTGCACAAAGCATCAAGAGTTGTTTCATCAATTCTTGTTAGCCGGCGGCGGGTTTTGATTTTAGAAACAGATGTTGGGTGCATCCCAACTCTAGCCGCCAATTCTTTATTGCTGATATTGCGATCGGCCATCACAACTGCCAATTTCCAACGGATCACTGCGGGTGCTCAACTACTAGCCAGGACTTTGCAAGGTGATGTTAGCATCCTGCAACCTTCACTAACATTTGTTTTGCCGTATCGGCAATATTTTTTGTCGTATCGCTTGACTTGCAGCAGCGAATGAACTATGCTGAGGATGTACAAACGGAAAAGCGATCGCCCCTTTGCCTCGAAAACTCAAGGGCGATCGCTATCCGACTATTTTGTAGTTAAAACTCATGGTATCACAGCCAAAGTCAGTTCCCGAACTCCTTCGCCAAGAAATTCCCGACGCACCCACCGACAAACAACCGATCCGATTGTTGATTTGCGGGATTCCCAAAGGAGTCGAAAGCCTCATCAATCTGCTGCACGTTTTAGGTTTTGCAGAAGTTGGTGAATGGAGTCCGCCTTTACCGTCCCCGATCTCCGGTGAAGTAATGCGGATTTTAACCCGTTACTGGAAAGAATAATCTTTAAGGGCGAGCGCCCTTTATTGAGCAAAGTGCGATCGCTCTTAAATTATCAAAAACATCAGGCTTAATTCTCCACCCAATCACTTACAAACTCCAGACTAAGGATGCTAAATATCGAATCGAATTAACGCGACGGTGTTTGCGAGACTTGGGGGTATTATAGAAATTTTAACGGTCGGTACTTACTAACTCAAGAATTGAGAGAATTGGTGGTACAATGCGCGAGATCGGGCTTCTCTAACCTTAGAGAGAAGCAAGACCCATGCAGAAATACGTCCTAAGAGTTTTGCGATCGCCTCTAGCGTGAGGTAAGATTCTTGTTAATTATTGCGCTCTGTTCAGGAGAAAAAATTTATGCCAGATATGTCCGGTCAAGACCCCTCGGAAATTAAAATGGCGACGGTTGATGAAGAAGAAAAAGGCGCAACGTTTAGCGGTACGGTCATCCTTGCTATCGATGTCGATGGTCCTGGGGAAGTCCTTTTCTTCAGAGACTTTTTGATTGAAGATTATAGTGCGATTCGTTGAAACGTGAATCACGGTGAAAGCCCGTACATAACGTTTCCAGCCACAAGGCTGAACTCTCGGTCTGATAAGGGTGCAAGTCCCTTCTACCAGGCTCAGGTATGACTCCTAAACTGCCCACACCGACCAAGCTCGATTCTTGGAGAGTGAAGCTGGGAACAGAGCGCAATCAGACATCCAATGTGGGGTGACACTGGCGCTGATGGGGAGTTCCGATGGTGAAACAGAGCCTAGAAAAGT